>JAHWJO010000679.1 GCA_019348365.1 Armatimonadota bacterium
GTGATGGCGGTAACGACGCCGGCGCCGACGGTGTGGCCGCCCTCGCGGATGGCGAACCGGAGCCCCTCTTCCATCGCGATCGGCTGGAGCAGCTCCCCTTCAATCGCCACGTTGTCGCCGGGCATCACCATCTCCACCCCTTCGGGCAGGGTGCACGTCCCCGTCACGTCCGTCGTCCGGAAGTAGAACTGCGGCCGATACCCGTTGAAGAACGGCGTGTGCCGCCCCCCCTCCTCTTTCGAGAGGACATACACCTCCGCCTTGAACTTCGTGTGCGGCGTGATGCTCCCCGGCTTCGAGACCACCTGGCCCCGCTCCACGTCTTTCCGCTCGATGCCCCGCAACAGCAGACCCACGTTGTCCCCGGCCTGCCCCTGGTCCAGCAGCTTCCGGAACATCTCCACGCCCGTGCAGACGGTGTTTCGCGTCGGTCGGATCCCGACGATCTCCACCGTCTCGCCCGTCTTGATCACCCCCCGCTCCACGCGCCCCGTCACGACCGTTCCCCGGCCCGTGATCGTGAACACGTCCTCGATCGGCATCAGGAACGGCCGGTCAATCGCCCGCTCCGGCGTGGGGATGTAAGAATCCACCGCCTCCATCAGCTCCGTGATCGCCTCGTCCGCTCCCGCCACCCCTTCGAGCACCTGCAGCGCGCTGCCCTTGACGATCGGGATGTCGTCGCCGGGGAACTCGTACTTGGACAGCAGCTCCCGGATCTCCAGCTCGACCAGCTCCAACAGCTCGGGGTCGTCGACCTGATCGACTTTGTTCATGAAGACGACGATGTACGGCACGCCGACCTGACGCGCCAGCAGGATGTGCTCGCGGGTCTGGGGCATGGGGCCGTCGGCGGCACTGACGACCAGGATCGCGCCGTCCATCTGGGCCGCGCCGGTGATCATGTTCTTGATGTAGTCGGCGTGGCCGGGGCAGTCGACGTGGGCGTAGTGCCGGTTGTCGGTCTCATACTCGACGTGGAAGGTGCTGATCGTGATGCCGCGCGCCCGCTCTTCGGGGGCGGCGTCGATCTCGTCGTAGGCTTTCTGTTGGGCGAGGCCTTTTTTGGCGAGCACCTGCGTGATCGCCGAGGTCAGGCTCGTCTTGCCGTGGTCCACGTGACCGATGGTGCCGATGTTCACGTGCGGCTTCGTCCGTTCAAACTTTGCTTTTGCCATAAAAGTGCCTCCGCAAAGGAATTGCGTGTCGTTCCCGGTCATCCGCGTCGGCGCTTCCCCGAAGGATTGCAGGGAGCCTGCGGGAGAGGGTGCTTCAACGGATGAATGTCTAATGGAGTGAGGTGGGTGGGACCCTTAACACAGTGACGGCTCCCCGGTAGCGCGGGAGCCAAAAATAATGGAGCCCCGGACGGGTCCAGGGTCTCCGGTCGCTCGGGGGGACCTCGTTTCTCAGCGCCCGTCAGGGCGGAGAGGGGAGGCTTCCCAAAGGAGAGAAGATAGGGATGGGCAGGGTTGGATTCGAACCAACGTAGCTTTCGCAGCGATTTTACAGACCGCCCCCTTTAGCCACTCGGGCACCTACCCATGGGATCTTATTGGACTTTGCCGGGAGGTCTCTCGGGATTTCCCTGTCGAGATTCCCCGGGTGTCTCTCACGCCTCGTGCCGCCGGTCCGGGAGCCGGAGGGGAGGCGAAGCCGACGATCCGATTTGAACGGACGACCCGCTGTTTACAAAACAGCCGCTCTGCCACTGAGCTACGTCGGCGTCGTGCGCTGGCGGAGAGTCCGCGCGTCGGACAGGAACTATTATAACAGGTTTCTCCAAAAAGCGTAAGACCGAAATCCGATTTTCGGAGACGGCGGCGCCGGCGGTTTCCCGGATACGCCTCTGAACACCCGGTGAAAAGCGCCTGACACGCCATTCAAGGTTCAAAGCCGAAAGAATCCGCCTTGAACCTTGAATGATTGAACTTGAGTTCACCCTGCATTCGGGCTCCCCCGGCCCGGTTTACCGGGCGGATAGAGGAAGCCGGAAGGCTGAAATGGGAGTTAAAATTTGGGATTGCCGAGACGGTCCCCGATCTTGCGCTTGGCCCGCTGGAGCGCGTTGTCGATGGACTTGGTC
>JAHWJO010000013.1 GCA_019348365.1 Armatimonadota bacterium
CCGACCCCGGCCACCCCTTTAGGGAGGGCGCCACCGTGACCACCACACCCAGAGAAGACCCCGACGAGGAAGAACCCGAAGACACCGAAGGCGGGCTCTCGAAGCCCAACCGCCAGAACGCCACCGACGACCCCCAGGACCAAGAGGACGAGGCGTACGCCGAGCCGGACCAGAACCCCAAGGGGTCGCCCCGCGAGAACCGGCCTCCCATGCTCCGCGTCCACACGCCCCGGCCCACCGAGATCTCCGTCTGGGTCTCGCCTCGGTCGCTCAACGACGCCCAGTCCGCCGCCGACAAGCTGAAAGAGCGCCGCCCCGTCCTCATCAACCTGGAGCGCACGGACGAGGAGACCGCCCGGCGGATCGTGGACTTCATCAGCGGCGTCACCTACGCGCTGGACGGCTATTACCAGCGCATCGGCACCAAGGTCTTCCTCTTCACGCCCAGCAACACCGTCATCAGCGTCGAAGACGACATGGACCAGGAGCAGCGCACCCTCTTCTTCGATCAGGAGTAGGCAAAGGACAGTAGGCAGTAGGCAGTAAGCAGTAGGCAGTGATGATTCTACGTATTCCCGAGTCGCTTTGACTTTAACGGAACATCACTGCCTACTGCTTACTGCCTACTGCCTACTCAGAACTGCCTGCCCCACAAAGGGGCATCATGCTTTCTCAAAGAATCGCGTTCATCGGGGCCGGGGCCATGGGCAGCGCCATCGCGCGGGGGCTCGTGGCCCGTGGCGTCTGCCCCCCCGAAAACCTCCTCCTCTCCGACGTGCGCCGCGAGTGGGTGGAGGGCATCGCGGGGGAGATCGGCGCGCGGGTGGCGCATGACAACGTCGATGCCGTGAAACAGGCCGATGTGATTCTCCTCGCCGTCAAGCCGCAGGTCTTCACCGACGTGGCGCAGATTCTACGTCCTTACGTCACCCCCGATCACCTCGTCATCTCCATCATGGGCGGGATCGAGATCGGGACCCTGGAGGCCACGCTGGGGGAAGGCATCCCGGTGGTGCGCGTGATGCCCAACATCCTCGCGCAGGTCGGCGCGGCGTACAGCGTCTACTCCCCCGGCGAGCACGTCACCCCGGAGCACGAGGCGACGGTGAAGGCGCTGCTCGGCGCGGTGGGCGAGGTGGAAGCGGCGGAGGAGAAGCTGATGGACGCCGTCACGGGCCTGTCGGGCAGCGGCCCCGCTTTCGTCTTCGTGATGATCGAGGCGCTGGCCGACGGCGGCGTGAAAGCCGGGCTCTCCCGGCCCCTGGCTCTGAAACTGGCGGCGCACACCCTCTTCGGGGCGGCGAAGATGTGGATGGAGACCGGCAAGCACCCCGGCGAGCTGAAGGACATGGTCACCTCCCCGGCAGGCACGACCATCGCCGGACTGGCGGAGATGGAGGCGGCGGGGGTGCGATCCGGCCTCATCCGCACCGTGGATGCCGCCGCAAAACGCTCCCGCGAGTTGTCGGGCAAATGAGGGCTCAGTGGGCAGTAGGCGGTAGGCAGTAGGCAGTTGAGTTTACTCTGGCCTTCCGACCGCTTGGGAGCCTCCACTTTCGATGGGGAGGAGATACACCGGAGAAAGATACGCGTTTCTCCTTTCTGACGTGGGCCTCCCGGATTGTTTTGTCTTTCCGACCCGGTTCCACTACTATTTTTGTGGGATCCCTCCTGCCGGTCTCCCGGAATACCTTCTGCCCGCTCACGGATACCGGCTACTGACTACCGGCTTCCGGACACCGGACACCGGCGACTGAATCCTCCAGGAAGGCCACCGACTTGGGTCAAATCCTTTACCTTCTGCTCCAGATCTACAGCTATATCATTATCCTGGACGTGATCCTCTCCTGGGTCATCATGGCGAACCCGAACATGGGGCCGATGCATACCATCAAGCGCTTTGTGGACGGCTTGGTGGAGCCGGCGCTGTACCCCATCCGGCGCGCCCTGCAGCCCTACACCCGCGACATTCCCATCGACTTCTCTCCCATCGTGCTCCTCCTCCTGATCAGCGTGCTGCAGCGCCTCGTGATCCGCCTGATCCCGTATTAAGGGAGTTCATTCCGTGAGCGATGTCGCGCTTCCATCTCCATTGCTCACCGTATCACCGCACATTCTACCGCTCGCATCCCCTTCAGGACCGCCCCCATGAACCCCACATCCCCGCCGGACCCGGAGGAGATGGGAAGGAACACCCCGCCCTCCCCGGATGCTCCCCCTCACGAAACTGCTCCGGTTTCGTCGCCCTCCTTTGCGGGGGAGGATGACGGGGAGGCTCCACAGGAGATGCCGGCGGGCGCGGCTCCGGAGCGGCGCTTCCCATGGGGGCTGGCGGTCCTCCTCGTCGTCTTCAGCTTCCTCGCCAATCTGACCGCCACGACGAGTCTGGCGATCCTCCTCAACGTCCCCCGCAACCCCAGGATCGAGCTGCTGCTGATCAGCCAGTTCGCCGGGCATGCGGTCGGCGCGTGGGTGGCGGTTCGCGGGCTGCTGATGATCCAGCGGACCACGCATCTGAAAGGCCGGTCGCTCGGCATCGCGCTCTCCGGCGGAATCGGGAGCCGGATCGGGCACGGGCTGCGGATCTATCTCCTGGCGCTGCCGGGCTTCATTCTCGTCTCCAGCCTGTTTATGGCCCTGAGCGAGCAGTTCGGAATCAACGTCCAGCAGCCGACGATCCAGCGCGTCATCAAGCAGGTGTTCGGCAATCCGGGAGCCATCGCGCTCTTCTTCCTCATCGCCGCCGTGGGCGCGCCGCTGTGGGAGGAGCTGGTCTTCCGGGGGCTTTTGTATCCGGCCGCGCGCGCCCGGTTCGGCGTGTGGGCGGCGGCGATCTTCACGGCGTTCGCGTTCGCGCTGCTGCACGAGACCATGCGCGTGATCCATGACCCCCGCACGTTCCTCCTGCCGATCTTCTACCTGGGCGTGGTCCTGGCGATCATCCGCGAACGCACCGAATCGGTCGTTCCATGCATGATCGTTCACGCCGTGCATAACGGGATCACACTGGCGGTGACCTTTACGTTTGGTCCCGGAATGCCCCCCTGATGGTCACGGGTTACGCTCCTGTTGGGGAACATCGAGGCTCATATGAATCATGGCTACGGATCATGGTTGAGGAGAAACTGATTTTACCGATACGGGTGCAGCCCCGCGCTTCCCGCAACGAGGTGGTCGGCTGGAAGGAGGGCCGCCTCAATGTGCGGCTCACCGCCCCGCCCGTCGAGGGCGCGGCGAACCGGGCGGTGGTGGATTTCATGGCGGAGCGCCTCGGCGTAAAGCGGTACCGGATCGCCCTCGTATCCGGCGAGAAGAGCCGGGAGAAAGTCCTGGAAGTGGTGGGGTTGAGCCGGGAAGAGCTGGAGAAGCGGCTGGGGGTTGGAGGACGACAGTGAATTCTTTATGGGGAGATTCGGAAGGGGAGTTGAGAGGCAGCGCCCGTCCCGTCCTTCAGGTGTCGGGGGAGGCGGAGGTGGAAATCGAGCCCGACCTCGTGACGTTCCATCTGGGAGCGTCGATCCGCGACCCGTCCGCCTCCAAGGCCATGGCCGACGTGGCGCGGATCACCGAGCGGTTGAGGGCGACACTCCACGCGGCGGACATCCCGCAGGAGAATATCCACACGATGCAGCTATCTCTCCGGGAGACGCAGGTCCCTGCGTCCGGCCCCGCCGGGGAGCGCGGGGAGACTCGCCGCATCTATGAGGCGACCCACGCGCTCCGCGTGGCGGTGGAGAAGGAGGGCTTCGACCGACTCGGCGAGCTCCTGGATGCGGCGATCCGCGCCGGCGCGAACTACGTGGAAGGGATCGAATACAACATTCGGGACGAAGCCGCCCTTAAGAAGGAAGGGCTGATGGAAGCGGTGCGGGATGCCCACGCGAAAGCGGAGGTGATGGCGGCGGCGGCGAATGTCCCTCTCCTCAGCCCGCTCCGCCTTACCGAGGGCCGCGCTCCCGAATCGAACGCCGCCGTTCTGGAGAGTCGTTACGATCTCTCCCTGGCTTCGCTCCCGTCGCCCGTGCCTCCCTCCGTCATCCGGCGCGTTTACACCGTCACCGTCGAGTATGCCATCGGGTGAGGGGGTTGGTCCAGTCCGTGGAAGGAAAAGGTACCGGGAAAACTTCCGGTGGTGTCCTGAACAGCAACCTGTGGGGCAGGGGAGTCAGAAATTCCGGGTTTCCGTTGAAGGGGACGCGGTTGTAACGGGTCCAATGAGAGGTCCCTCCATCCGGCAGGAGAGTGTTGCGGTGTATCCCGGCTGGAAATTCGATGGAGAGGACAAAGGAGATTTACCCATGATCAGATTTCAGTCTGCTGTAATCGCATCGGCTCTCGCGCTGCTGCTGGCCGCTCCGGGGTTCGGGCAGGGGGCCGGAGACGGATTCGGGGGAGAGAATCGGCCCGTTCCGGTGATCCGGGTGAGCGGCCAGGCGGAGGTCAGCGCCGAACCCGATATCGCGACCTTCACCGTGGGGGCGGAAATCCGCGATGCATCCGCGTCCAAAGCCATGGCGGAAGTGGCGCGGATCACGGATCGGATCACCGCCGCCCTGAAAGCGCAGGGAGTCCCGCAGGAGAATATCCAGACGGTCCAGCTCACCCTCCATCAGGAGCGGGTGCCGATCCGGCCTCCCGTCCCTCCGGAGGCGAGGGGGGTTCCGGCGGAGCCGAACTATCGCCTCGTTTACGTCGCCCGGCACATCCTCCAGGTGGAGGTCGCCCGGCAGCGGTTCAAGCAGATCGGCGACATCCTGGACGCGGTGATGAAAGCCGGTGCGAATGATGTCGGCAACATCTCGTTCGGCATCCGGGACGATACTCAGCTTCGCCAGAGGGGGCTCGCCCAGGCCGTGCGGGTCGCGCGAGAGAAGGCGAACGTCATGGCGACGGCGGCGGGCGTGAAGATTCTGAATGTGCTGACTCTTCAGGAAGGGAGCATCCCGCGCCCCATCCCCATGTATGAATCGTCCATGCGGATGGCGATGTCGGATGCGGCGCCCTCCCCGGTCCCGCCTTCGGAAATCCGGCGCACCTACACCGTGACGGTGGAGTACCGGATCGGCCCATGAGTCGGGGAGTCGTGGGTCTTTGAGTCTGGGAGTCGCCCTCACCCCGTCGCTCACCTCCGTTCGCGACTGCCCCTCTCCCAATGTTGGGAGAAGGGGTCTGTAGAGTTCATTCCGTGACAAGACCGAGGTATAGCACAAGCCTACAGGAACGGCGAATCGGTGATGAATAGAGTGCCAGGACAGAATTCCTCTCTCCGAAGAGAAGAGTCGTGCATTCCGATTCCCTCTCCCAGCATTGGGAGAGGGCCAGCGCGTAGCGCGGGGGTGAGGGCGCCTCTCCGACGGCTCATGCGGATCAATCACCCGGCAGGGCGCGCCGCTTGGTCATGGTCACGGTATTGCCGCGCCCGTCGTGATGGTACGTCACCGTATCCATCACGCTCCTCATGAAGAACACCCCCATGCCGCCTTCTTTAAGCAGGGTCACGTCAGGTAAGGGGAGAAGGGCAGGGTCGAAGCCCGGGCCGGGATCCGTCACCTCCAGCAGGAGGCCGTCCCCATCGCAGCAGGCATGAACCTGAACGCCCTGATCGGTCTTCGACTGCGGGCAGCCGTGGCGGAGGGCGTTGGCGATGGCCTCGCCGAGGGCGAGCTGGATGTCCGCGCGCTGCCCCGGAGTGAAGCCCCGCCCGTCCAGCAGTCGATTCAAAGCCTCCCGCGCCGTCCCGAGCGCGGTCAGGTTGCAGGGGAGGTCGAGGTGGAGTTCACCCGGAGAGAGATCGAGACTCGATTCCACTCTGGCGGGTCGGACCGTTTCGGTGTCTTCGAGGCGGAACAGGGACTCCATTCGGGTCATTCGGAGCAGGCGCTGAAGCTGCTCGTGCGCGCCGATGAGACAGACGAACGTCCCCCGTTCGCGGGCCACCAAGGCGGCGTGGACCAGCGCGGAAAGGCCGCTGGAATCGAGGAAATCGAGATCGCAGACGTCCACCCGCAGCGGGGCGGCCCCTTCGGCGAGCAGGGTGTCGGCGCAGCGGCGAAGGTCCGGCGAGTCGTCGTAATCGAGCGCGCCGGACAGGATCAGGCGTTTCGGTTCATCCGATGAAATCACGATATTTTTCTCAATAAGTGACACGGAGGACCCCATCCACATGGCCTCTCGTCTCCAGGGCACGCACTTCAGGAAAACAGACACGGGAACGGCTGCGCCTGGGCGGGGTATGGACATTTTATAGACGGCCCGGGCGTTCCTAACGATCCCTGTTCTCCCCCGTCTATCCGGCTGAAATTATCGGAGGGTCACGTTCTCCACTGGAGAGCGTTTATCTGGCCCTTCGGAGGGTGCAGCGCCGGGGGAACGCGCCTTTCTCCCTGACTTGCAACAGAATCGCCGGTTGACCGTCGTTCCGGACTTCTGTTGGTTGTTCCATATCGCGTGCCGAGTCTACTTTTTCTCCATCTGAGCTCGCTTGATCTGGAACAGCTCCATGGCCTCCGGGCTCTTTTTGTAGAAGAGATCGAGGGGGTAGCAGCCGGAGACAAGCCCGTTGCGCGGCCCCGTGGTGCAGTCGCTGAAGGTGCGGCAGACGATCTTATGCTGCACGGGCCGGTCGCTCAACACGTCGTCGGGCATCCAGGGGTAGGAGAGGATCATCCGGCCCAGGCCCACCAGGTCGGCCCAGCCGTCCCCCACCGCCGCCTGCGCCACGTTCGGGAGGAAGTCCTGGAGGTAGGTGTACGCCGACCCGACGAGGATCATCTCGGGAAACCGCTCCTTGATCTCGCGCATGACGTTCATCTGCCGCGCCACGCCGACCAGCGGGTCCTCCGGCGGCTGATACCCGTCCGAGGGGGGGTAGAGGGCGGGGCGCTGGATGTGCGGGTTGTAGTAGGGGCTCCCCGCCGTCACGTTCACGAGCCGGATCCCCAGGTCTTGCATGATCTCGAACAATTGGAAGGTTTCCGTCAGGTCCGGCTCGACCGGGTGCTCCGGGTTCGTCCCGAACGCGTAGACGTAGGGCAGAAGGCCGGAATAATCTTCGGGGATGCCGGGGCCGAGGTGTCCCGGCCCGGAAAGCTCCGGGTCGGGCTTGAACGGAACCATGTCGAACGCGCTCAGGCGCACGCCGATCTCCAGCCCCGGCGCGGCGGAGCGGATGCCCTCCACCAGCTCCCGCAGGAACCGGGTCCGGTTCTCCAGCGGACCGCCGTAGTCCCCCTCGCGGGTGTGGGCGGAGAGGAACTCATGCCCGAGGTAGCCGTGGCAGTGCTTGAGGTCCACGAAATGGAAGCCGATCTCGTGCGCCCACGTCGCGGCGCGGATATATTCTTCGATCAACTCCCGGATGTCGCCGTCGGTCATCAAAGGGTAGTCGTCGGGGAGTCCGAGCCGCCGGTCGAGGATCGGGTGGCGGTAGAGGATCTTCGGCTCCATCCGCTTCTTATCGTACGGCTTGCAGTAGCGCCCGGAATGGGTGAGCTGCAGCCCGAGGCAGAGGTCGTCGGTCGTGCCGTACCGGTCCCGGTGGGCCGACAGCAGTACCTCCTTCAACTCCGCGAGGGCATCCTTGTGTTCCGGGCGATGGAGCATGAGCTGGTTGGGGTTCGCCCGCCCGTCCGGACGCACGGCGACCGCCTCGCCCCCCCAGATCAGCTTCGCGCCGCTCTCCCCGAACCGCACCCAGCGCCGCCGCACGTTCTCGGTGGGGAGGCCGTCGGGGGTCCCGTCCCACCCCTCCATCGGATGGACGGCGAACCGATTCCCGATGATGAGTTTCGAGTTTCGGGTTTCGGGTTTCGGGTTGGGGGGGGCTGAACTCGAAATTTGAAACTCGAAACTCGGAACGGATAGGGGGGCAGCCAGCGGCGATTCGGGGGCGGGCAACACCTCGGTGTCGCAGGGGAGGGTGATGCCCAGAGCCTTGAGGTGGTCCCGGAAGACGCGGAGGTCGCGGACGGTGGCGAGCTTGAGGTAGGGGGTGGGCGGCACGGCGGCTCCTCTTTCGATTGCAGAGAGGGGGAGACGGATGACCGGTAACGGTTCCGATCTATTGTAGGGGAGACGCTGAAACCGGGGCAACCTTTCACCCGGTTGAGGCTGCCCGGTTCCTCCGGTGAAGCGGGGCCTCCCCTTCAGAATCGGAGCGGAGGAGCCTATAACGAGAGTGTGCCGCCTTGATCGGCGGCACTCCAGCGAGTACAATACAGTCACCTGAAGGGACCTGTCGGTCTTTGCGACCACGCCTGGCCGGGCGAAGGGTTCCCTTTCAGGGTGAGAGAAGCGCAGGGCGTTCCCGGAGGGGAAATACCGGGCCGGCGGCTTTGCGCGGGGAGAACCCCAGGGAGAGAGTTTATGTCCGAAGTTACCGAAGTGAGGGAGCGCACCGACCGCGCCGATGGGGAATGGGAGGTCACGATCAGCCCGTTCCCGATTTTCGGCGACGTGCTGTTCATGCTCCACTTCAAGCACAAAGAGCAGCCGTTCAAGTTTTTCCACCGCTATTTTAAGACCCTTCAGGATGCCCAGCAGGAGCAGCGCCGCCTCAACCGCGACCTCCATGATCTCCGCTGCGACAAGTTCATGGAGAAGTACCGCATTGGGTACGACCTGAAAGGCAGCCTGATCTAAACGCCATTATGATCCGCTTCCTCCGGGGGAAATACCTTATGGTGGAACCAAGCGGCTACACTGAAGGGAGAGGGAGCATTATTTCCCTCTCCCTTTTCCGTTTCCCCTTCTGCCATCCGAATCATCTTCTCGTTTCCTTAAGTAGGAATTTGGACCAGAGCAAGGAAACCTACACTCGATTGAGGAGAACTACAAAAATATCTGGATCGGGTAGACCCCTTGATCATCACGGCTTCTGACTGAACGGATTTTGACAGAATCGCGTATATCTACTGGAGATGAGCCTGGGTCTGCACGACGCAGAAAGGGATGGGCAAGATGAAGAAATGGATGTATTTAGCTTTGGCGGGAATACTTCTCTGTTCAGGGGCCAATCCTGTACTATCGGGAGGATCCCCGCTGACGGAAGATGAGAGGCGTGAAGCCGAAAAAGAACTTCTGCTCAGTGTCGGGTGGCGCCCTCGGTCTCCAGCTGTGATGGGACTACCTGTTTTCCCTAAGGGGAAGTACTTTTGGCAGTTCAAAACCGTAAAGACTGTGAGAGGAAAAGAGCTCCGCTACGGCTTCCGTTATGAAGTGACAGGCATGATGGCCGAGAATATTTTGGACTATTACCGCCAGCAGCTATCCAAGACTGGGTGGGAGCATGTGGGAGGGCGACGACGGAAATCGACATTGGGAGAAGATGTTCCGGAGTTTGGAATGAAACAAAGCGGGTCTGATTTTTATTTCAGGAAGAATCCGAAGTCACAGGCAGAGGAAGCTCTGGTCGTCAGAGCGTATGCTTATTTCCCGCTACCCGAAACCGGAAAGGATAAATGGACGCTCGTTCGACTCCATTTATTTACCCCTCTTTCACCTGAATCAAAAAAGAAACTCAGAGAAGTAAAGAATCCGCAGAAGCCGATAAAGCCGGAAAGATAAGAAGATATTCGCTTCCATGAGGCAGGCTCCGCCAGGCCCGCAAAAGGCCGGGATTCGTTGCGAGAGGGGAGCCGGATCGGAAGAGAGCAATGCATGGAAGACGCTAAAGAGATGGAAAGCAGCAAACAGGCAGCGATCCCGGTATTGGGGATCTCCATTTTTGTGTTGTGTTTGGTAGGAATGTTTTCCACTCTCTGGCTTATTCACGGGAATACGTATGGACCGGACAGGATAACCGTGTCCAACCAAACCTCAAAGCCCCTCTCGAATGTTCTTCTGATCGGGAATGGTTTTAAGGAGGAGATCCCCCGGATTCCTCCCGGGCAGAGCGTCACCGTTGAGGTGGATCCTGCCGGCGATTCGGGATTGACCGTCCAATTCTCATCCCCGAAAGGGGTGGTCAATAAAAGCGATATGGGTTATCTGTGTGGATGCAAATTCCATGTTCAGATAACGATTCTGCCGAATTATGAAGTGAAATCGGATCTCATTTCATTGAGGAGGGAAACGCCAGCGCGTAACGAACTTGTTAGGGCAGAGCAATAGACCATCCGTTTCAGTCCTCTCTGGGAGTCATGTCAGAAGGATACGGAAGAGAGTTGTTCCGCTCAGTCGGGCATTCGCCGGATCGTTGAACCTTCCCTGAATAAGAACTAAAAATAAACCTCCAATCGAGGGGAACTCCAGCCGCTTTCCGGGGCCGATCCCCTGATTATCACCGCTTTTGGAAGAGTTTAATTATGGCTACAGGAAAGAGAAAAATCTGGCGCAAGAGGCTCTGGATTGCTTCGCTTTTTGTGATTTCCTATCTAATAGTTGCATGGTATAAAGGTAGTCTAGACTATCTCGCTATCCTAAGCGTATTGCTGGGTGTAGCCATGTTCACCATCATTGAAGTCGCTTGGGAAAACGCCTATCGGAGGAAATCCCTTCTGTTATCAGCCGTAATCGGTGCGGCTTTTGCGTTTGGGATGCAATTCCTCTTTGTGGCAGGGGGGAGAGGGGGTTTTCCCATCCCACCGGGTGTTTGGATGGGCATATTCTTTATCACGGTTTTTTTCAGTTTTCTCTTCGCTTCTTTTGCCGGGGGTGTTTTACTATTACTCGACTCTAAATCCCGGTGATCAATAACACTGCCAGGTTAAAACAGTAGATCATCCGCTTTACTCCTCTCCGGGGGGCATGCGTGGGCGCTTCGTCTTTGATATGGGATAAAAGGCAGCGGAGACGGGCGTTCCTTTACCGATGCCTGCTCCTCCTGCCGGCGTTAATTCTGCCACACGCTTCGGTTCAGGCCGCCCTGATCCTCCAATCCTCCTCCCCCGCGCACGGCGCTGCGAACGCCCCGGCGCACGGCCCGTTCACCCTCACGTTCAACGAGCCGGTCCGCCTCTCGTCCTTCGTACAGAGCCTTCCCCACCTGCCGAGCTTCTCCAGCCCGACACTCCGGCTCTCTCCCGCCACCGGCGCGGGGGGCGCGCCCATTTCCTGGACCCTCAGCCTCTCCGCGAACCGCCGCACCGTCACGCTCACGCCGTCGGTCCCGCTGGCGGAAGGCGTCTTCTACCAGCTCTACGTCTCCCGCAAGGGCGACCTCTACCCGGTGAAGCAGGACAACTCCGCGAGCACGATCCTCTCGGCGGATGCGGGCACAACCAACCCCATTATTTTCACGGTGAAGGATGCCGTTCCGCCGGAGGTGCGTGACCGCTTCCCCTACGACGGGGCGGAGGGGCTGCCCGTCAACACCCGCCTCCAGATCCTCGCCTCCGAGCCGCTCGACCCCGCCACGGTGCGCCTGACTCTGAACGGGACTCCCGTCTCCCCGCAGGCGGAGTCCTACGGGCTCCACTGGACCGCCGCGCTCTCGCTTCAGCCCTCCACCCGCTACACGGCGGAATTCGCCGGGGCGGATGTCGCGGGGAACCCCTTCCCGCCCGTTTCCTGGAGTTTCGCCACGGGGCCGTCTGCCGAGCCGGACGCGCAGCCCCCCGCGATCACCGGGGCATCCCCGCCCCCCGGCGCGGTGAACGTCCCGCCTACGGTTCAGCCTTCCGTCACCTTCAGCGAGCGGATTTCCCTCGTGGCGGGGTCCGTCCTCCTCGTGAAATGCGAGGGAGGTGAGGCCGTTCCCGGAATCGGGTGGACCCTCTCGCCGGACGGGCGAACGCTCACTGCACTGCCGCCGACGCTGGAGGCGGGGCCGACCTGCTACGACCTCCGCATCTCCGCGACGGACGCGGCGGGGAACCCATTGCCGCCCCCCGGCTCGCCGGGAAATCGCCTCACCTTCACCACCGCCGATCTCACTCCGCCCGTCCTCACCGGCGTTATCCCCGCGCCGGGGGCCACCGTCCATCCCGTCACCGGCCCCGACCTCGCTTTCCGATTCTCCGAGGACCTGCGGACCTCCGGCGCGGATGCGCCCGTGCTGAAGCTGGCGTACGCCTCCGGGTCGCCGCCGCCTGTGCTCGACCCCCGCGATGCCGTCTCCCTCGGCGGCGGGCGGTGGCGGCTCGAAGGACAGGGGTGGGCCTCCCCCCGCGATCTCGTCCTCCGGGTGCTCCCCTCCGGCGCTTCGGGGGAGCGGTACCTGCCGGGGGACCGCCTCTTCATCCACCTGGAGAGCGCGATGGACGCGGCGGGGAACGCGCTCGGGGCCGGGGCCGTCCCGAACCCGTGGTCCTTCACGACGGTCGAAACCCGTTCCGCCGAGCTGCTGGAGGTGACCCCGGCGGAGGGCGCGCTGGCGGCCCTCGACGCGCCGGTGGCGCTTCGCTTCAGCCGCGCGATGGACCTCTCCCGGCTCCGGTTCGAGGCGGACGGCGACTGGTCTCCCACCGCCACGGAGATCCTCGACGGCACGAAATCGTACTCGCCTCGGCGTTGGCTGTCCAACTCCACCGCCTGGGACGCCGACCGTCGGATCGCCACCCTCCGCCACGCCCTCTTCGAGGAGAGTCCTCCGGAAACGACCCTCCCGCATGCGCTCCGTATCCTTTCCATGCCGGACGCGCAGGGGAAGGAAGCAACTTTGGGTGCAGGGCAGTCCGCTGTGCGGAACTGGCTCACGGGCTACCGTCCGCGCGTGGTGTCGGCGGAGTACCTCGCTCCCGCGCAGCCGTCCGCCGACCTGACGCCGGGAGGGCTGCTGGCGAACCCGGATGACCCGTCCCGCACGGTCTGGCGGCCGCTGGCGGACGGGACAGAACTGCCCCTCAATACCCGGCTCCGGCTCCGCTTCTCCGCGCCGATGTCGTCGACGACGTGGGGCGTACCGGCGCTCTCCCCGGCTCCCCCCGATGCCGCCCTCACCCCGGAAGACGCGACGACGGCCCGGATCGCCTTCAGCGCCCCTCTGAATCCGACGGAGCGCCGGTACGCGCGTTCCCCGGAGGGCGCGCTGCTCCCCGCTCCCTCCCCGCTTACGCTAACCCTTTCCGCCGGGGCGAGCGCCGCCGGAGACCCCCTGATCCCGTACACGGTGGCGCTGTATCCGGTGGACACCCGCCCGCCGGGATTCCGTATCGAGGTCCGGGCGGGCGGGGGAAGTTCGGGCCAGCCGCCGGAGTGGCGTCCTCTCGAAGGGGCGACGATCCCTCCGGACGCGCCCTGGCGGATTGTGGCGGACGAGACGCTATCAGCCGTTCAGGCCGTGACGCTGGAACGGGACGGGGAGTCCGGCCCCGACCCGTCCGCCGCCGACCCCCAATTCTCCGAGCGGGGAGATGCGGAGGAACGAGTTGGAAACGTGATCGAAGTGGGATGGTCGAAGCCGCTGGCGACGACGGAGATGGCCGCGCCGGGGCGGGAGGTCGTGGAAGGGAAAATCCGGGTAAAGGTCCGCGACACCCGCACCCTGCCCGCCCCGAATGTAACGGAGAAGACGGTGGCGTTCCGTGTAACGGTCCCCCGGCGCCTGCTCCCCGGCGATCTGGACGGGAATGGCGTCTTCGACGCGAGAGACGTGGATTTGGCCCTGAACGCCTACCTCTCGCGTACGCCGCTCTCCCCGGAGGCGTTGCGCGCGGCGGACCTGATCCCCCCCGGCGGAGACGGTCGCCTCGACCCGCGTGACCTGAACGCCCTGATGCGCTTGCTGCTCCACGGCACGTCCTGACCGGACCTCCTCGTTTTTTGGACGAAGGCGATGAAATAGTCATCAAAGGATGAACGCTTTGGCTCATTCGACCGACGGATGAGAGAAGAAGTCTTCAACGGACCCTCTTGGAGTGCGGCGGCTTGCCGCTGCTCTGTTCTACGGGTCGGGAAATGGCATGGAGTCAGGGGAAGAAAGCGGTGGCAAGCCACCGCACTCCAAAGAAATTGATCCCGCTTCAGCTGCTTTGGGTCATGCGCCAACGCTTCTTTCCATTCCCCGCCGGGTACGCCACACTGAATCTGCTATGGCGAAAATCACTGCTGACAATCCGGTAGACCCCTGGAATGCCGCCCTCCTTCGTGAAGGCGAGGAAGCGGGATTCCAGGTGACGGCCGCTCCCGACGGCGTTCTGTGGAGCCGGGAAGGTCGCCCACACGTCCGTTTCCGGCTCCTGCGCCCTGCCGGAACCTCGGACTCCCCGCGCGAGGAGAGCCGGAGAGACGACCGATCCGCGAACACGGAATTCGAATTATCGGAGATCCCGCTGACGATCTGGGTGGGAGAAACGGCGGACGAAGCGCGCTGCGACACCGGCCCGGCGGACTTCTTCCTCGATGCCGCTGTCCTGGAAAACACGTTTCCCCAGAACGCCGCCGGGGAGAGCGCCGGGATCGCGCCGCCCCCCCGCGCGCGGGATGAACCGCTAACCGTGGTCGAGTCGGAAACCTTCCGCTCCACCGCCGGGGACCAGTGCATCCTCGCCTTCGAGTCGGCCCGCCTCGCGCGGGACCTCCGGCCCGGACAGTTCGTGAACGTCGCGCTCTCCCCCGGCCCGTTCGCTCCCGAATATCGCATGGTAAAAGATGAAGCGGATCGGGACGGCCACCGGGCGATGGACGCGGAGTGGCATCACCTCGCGCGCGTCCCGCTCAGCATGCTCCGCGTCTACCGCGAGAGCAGCTGGCTCCCCTCCGGAGTCGGGCCGCTGCCGCCGGAGTTCGCCTACCGCCTGCGGCCCGCCCGCGCGGACCGGGTCTCCGTCGCCATCCGGGACGTGGGGACCGGAACCCGCGCCCTCTGCCACGCCCGCGTCGGTGATGCACTCCGGGTGCTGGGGCCGTTGGGCCTGCCGGAGCGCGTGCCGGTCGGGGTCCGGCAGGTCGTCCTCCTCGGCGGGGGGGTGGGGTTCGCCCCCCTCTACGCCATCGCGGAGCAGTGCCACTGGCGGCGGATCCCCACGACCTTCCTCGCCGGGGCGCGGGTGCAGGAGCACCTCTTCCCCTGGCTGGACGCGCCGGACCGTTTCATCGCGCCGGAGTTCCAGGCCCTCGACCTCCGGCTCCTCAGCGTGACGGAGGAGAAGGACCGCCAGTTCGCCACGGACCTCCTCGCCGATCACCTGGAGTCCAACGAAGGCCGGGAGACCGACCTCGTCTACGTCTGCGGCCCAACCCCGATGATGGCCCGCGCCGCTGCCGTCTGCGAGAGCGCCGGGATCGCCTGCCGGGCGTTTCTGGAGAAGCGGATGGAGTGCAGCATCGGGGTCTGCATGTCGTGCGTGGTGCGCTACCGGCGGGACGACGGCGCGTGGGCGAACGTGCGGGTCTGCCGCGAGGGGACGGTCTTTGACGCTTCGAGGGTCAAGTGGTAGCATCGGGATACAGGCAGAGAAGGAGGTGGAGTCATGCCCGATACACGCACCGTCACCGGCACGCTAAAGGATGGACGCTTCGTCACCTTGGACCGGGAATTGCCTATGAAATCGGCGAAGCTGACCCTTATTGTCGAATCAGTGGAGCCGCTGCCGACTGAAGCTTTAATCGAGAGTGGGAACGGAAGCTCTGATAACCTGTCCTATTCTGATAACCTGTCCTATATGGAAACTCTCACCGCTATCCGTGAAAATCTGCGGGCGCACGGACACCGGCCTCGGACGAAAGAAGAGGTAGATGCTTATCTGGAAGAGGAGAGAAGCAGCTGGGATGAGGAATTGTGAGGATCTACCTGGACGCCCCTCCGGTCATCTACTCCGTGGAGCAAGTCCCGCCTTATGCTGATCTCGTAGACCTCAGGCTGGCAACCCCTGGCGTGGTCCGGGTTGCGAGCGATCTCACCCGGATGGGATGCCGGGTTATGCCAATCCGTCAGGGAGACATCGTGCTGCTCCTCAGCTTCGAGAGCTATTTCAACACTCTCGTCTCCGAGATCGTTCCGTTATCGGCGGAAGTCATGGATCACGCGGCGGAGATCCGCGCCTTTTATGGATTTCGTACGCCGGATGCCGTTCATCTTGCTGCGGCCACCGTCTCCGGCTGCGATACGTTCCTCACGAATGATCACCGCCTCGACCGCTTCACCGGAATTCCCGTGGAGATCGTTCAACCCTGAATGCACTATTCATTCACATCGTTAGAGAACAGAAGGGCTAGAGGAGAGATTTGAGCACTGCGGACATCCTAACCCATCCGATCATTGAAGAGAGGGGCCCGAACGGATCGGACTCCGCCGTAGATCTCTCCGTCGATTTCGCGGGGGTGCGGCTGAAGAACCCCGTCATGGTCGCTTCCGGCACCTTCGGCTACGGGAGCGAGGTCGAATCCGCCGTCGAGGGCGCGCCCATGGAGGCGCTCGGCGGGATCATCCTCAAGAGCGTCACCCTGGAGCCGCGCCTGGGCAATCCCGGCCCCCGCACCGTCGAGACCTACGGCGGCATGCTCAACACCATCGGCCTTCAGAACATCGGGGTCCGGTCGCTCGTCGAAAAGACGCTCCCCGCCCTCGAAGGCACGGACACCTGCGTCGTGGTGAACGTTGCAGGCAGCACCGTCGAGGAGTACGTCGAGATCGCCCGCATCCTCCACGACGCGCCCGCCTACCGGATGGTCGAGCTGAACATCTCCTGCCCCAACGTGAAGGAGGGCGGGATCGAGTTCGGGGTGGACTGCCCCTCCGCCGCCCGCGTCGTGGCGGGAATGAAGGCCGTCCTCCCCGCCGACAGGCCCCTCGTCGTGAAGCTCACGCCCAACGTCACCGACATCGCCGCCGTCGCGATCGCATGCGTGGGGGCCGGGGCCGACGCCGTCTCGTGCATCAACACGCTCCAGGGCATGGCGATTGACGTGCGCACCCGCCGCCCGATCCTCGGCAACAACTTCGGGGGGTTGAGCGGCCCGGCGATCAAGCCCGTGGCGCTCCACCGCCTCTACCGCGTGGCCGAACGGTTCCGGGAGGAAGGCATCACCGCGCCGATCCTCGGGATGGGCGGTATCGTGACACTGTCCGACGCGCTGGAGTTCATGATAGCGGGGGCGAGCGCCGTCGCGGTCGGCACCGCGACCTTCTACCTCCCCGACGCCGCCCAGCGGATCATCGAGGAGATGCGCGCCTGGCTCGCCGAGGAGATCGCGCAGGGCCGCAGCGGGCGCATCGCGGACCTCATCGGCACGCTCCGTCTGAACACACCGGAAGACTTTGAGTAACAGGGGCCGGGGATCGGGGATCGGTAGGGTCTTCGGGTAGACGGTACTCGCTCTTTCTTGCCGAAAACTTCACCGACCACCGATCCCCGATCACCGACCCCTGAGGTTCCCATGGCCCTCGCTCTCACCCGACAACAATGGATCAAGCGGTTCGATCCGATGCTGCTGATCCTGTCGCTGACTCTCTGCCTGGGGAGTCTGGTGGCGATCCACAGCGCGATGTCCGCTGCGGGCTCAATCTCCACGTACGTGATCAAGCAGTTCGTCGGTATTCTGCTCGGGTTCGGGGCGTTCGCCTTCATGGCCCGCACGGACTATCGGGCGGTGATGGCCTCCTCCCGGTCGCTCTATACGGCGAGCCTGGTGATGCTCGCCCTTGTGCTCGTCCCCGGTATCGGCGCCGACAAAATGGGCGCGCAGCGGTGGATCGACTTCGGGCCGATCAATATCCAGCCCTCCGAAATCGCGAAGGTTCTCCTCATCCTCACGCTCGGCGCGTTCCTGGAGCGCAACCGGGACTCCATCCACGACCTCGCCATGCTGGGCCGGTCGCTGCTGCACATCGCGGTGCCCATGCTGCTCATCTTCAAGCAGCCGGACCTCGGCACCAGCCTTGTCCTCGTCGCCGCCTGGTTCGCCATGACGTTCATCGCCGGGGCGCGGCCCTCCCATCTGGCGCTGGTAGCGCTCCTCGGACTCTCGCTCTTCTCCCTCGGGTGGGCGACCGGCGTGGTGAAGGAGTACCAGAAGAAGCGGCTGACCGTCTTCCTGAGCGCGGAGAAAGACACGACCGGGGCCGGATACCAGCTCTACCGCTCCAAGGTGGCGGTGGGAAGCGGCCAGGTCTTCGGCAAGGGGCTCTTTAACGGCGATATGAAACGGCTGAAGTACGTCCCGGAGCGCCACACCGACTTCATTTTCACCGTGGTGGCGGAAGAGACGGGGTTCGTCGGCTCGGTCACACTCATCGGGATCTACCTGCTGCTCATTTTGCGCATGATCATGACCGTGCTCCGCTCCGAGGACCCCCTGGGGCAGGTGATCGCGACCGGAGTGGCCGCGATGTTCACGTTCCACACCGTCGTCAACGTCGGGATGAATATCGGGGTGATGCCGATCACGGGCGTGCCCCTGCCGCTCTTCTCTTACGGGCCGTCCGCCGTCATCGCGTCGCTCGCGGCCCTCGGCCTCGTCGAGAGCGTCCACCTCCGACGGCACAAGATCAGCTTCTGACCCCTGTAGGGCTTACGCAAGGGAACATGACTACCCGTCCCGACGGCTCTTTCATGTGTCATCCCATCTTTCTATTGTCATCCCGAGCGGAGCATTGTCATCCCGAGCGGAGCGAGGGATCTGACCCCGCGAACGAGGGACTCTCAAACCGACGGCCAGATCCCTCGCTATCGCTCGGGATGACAGTGGAGAGAGCTGTTGGGACGGACTGTCATGTTCCTTTGCGTAAGTTACTGTATCGGTTTCCCTCAGCTTGGTCAGGCAAGTTTAATTGATCCACAAGGTGACTCAAACCATTAGAGGTGGTGCGAAATAGGTTGTAGAAAGGAGGAGAGTCCCCCATTCATTGAAGGAGTCCCGCCGATGAGTACCCCCGCCTCTAAGACCGCTCTTCTCCGTCGCCAACCCGGCACCTTTCGGAGTGTGTGCGGTCTGTCCGTGGAGAAGTTCGACGATCTGCTCGCCCGATTCCAGCCCCTCTGGGAAGCTACACGGAAGCAGCGGCTTACGAAGCGGCAGCGGCAGCGGGCCTTCGGCGGGGGGCGTACCCATGGCCTGGCTCTGGAAGATCAACTCCTCCTGACGCTGATCTACTACCGCCATTACACGCCCCACCGGTTCCTGGAGTTCCTCTTCGGGCTGGACCATACCAATATCGGGCGCACGATCCGGGCGGTCACCCCCGTGCTGAACCGCCTGTTCCGGGTCTCCGAGCACCGGGCCGATCCGGGAGAAGGACTGGACGAGGAGCGGCTAAGGGCCTTGTTCTTCGATGCGACAGAGCAGCCGATCCAGCGCCCTTCCGGCAATGGGGAGCAGAAGCGGTTCTACTCCGGGAAGAAGAAGCGGCATACGATCAAGCACCAACTGGTGGTGGACCGGCGCGGGAAGGTCCTTTCGGTCTCACCCGCGCATCCGGGCAAGGTGCACGACAAGAAGGTCTACGACCGCTCTCGGGTGCTCTCGCCTCCCGGCACGAGCCGCAAGGGGGACTTGGGGTATCTTGGCACCTCGCTGTTGATCCCCCACAAGAAGCCTAAGGGCGGGAGCTTGACCGAGGAGCAGAAACAAGAGAACCGGCAGCATGCGTCCGAGCGGATCGGGGTGGAGCACGCGATCGGGAAGATGAAGGTCTTCAAGATCGTCTCCGAGCGGTTCCGGAACCCTCTGGGGAGTCACACCGCGATCTTCAAGAACGTTGCCGGTCTCTACAACCTGCTCTACTTCTAAGCCCGACCAGAAATGGGGAGACGCGCCCTCTCCTCCTCTCTTCTATTATGCACCACCTCTAATATACTCGGAGAGCCCTTTGTTACGGCAAAGGGCTCTCCGTTTGTTCTGGGGTTTACTGGCAGGTCAGGCTCGAGACCGCTTCCCTTCCGGGCGAGAGCTGAACGATCGCCTGGAGGACGTAGACCGCGTCGGTCACGTCCACGGTCGTGTCGCCGG
>JAHWJO010000235.1 GCA_019348365.1 Armatimonadota bacterium
GACGGTCCTCTACGTGGGGAACGACGAAGGGGCGAAGCTGCTCGACTTCATGGGGGTCCTCTATAGCCGTGCCGCCGCGCCGGACCCATCGGCGGACCTGGTGATCCTCGGTCCCGGCGCGCAGCAGGAAGGGGCGGAGGCGTACGCGAGAAACGGCGGGAAGGTCCTCGTGCTGCCGCGCACCGGCTACGGCCCCTATATTACCCGGCGCAAGGCGAGCGACTTCGCCGGATCGCGGAACGTGCCGAGCTGGCCGGAGGCGCGCGGGCTGTCGGCTTCCGACCTCCGGTGGCGGAGCTTCGGCGAGGCCGTGCTGTTCGACGGCGGACCTTTCGGAGTGGAGATCGGGGCGGACGGGTTGCTCGCCCGCCGGAAAGTGGGCAGGGGCGTCATCGTCTACACCCAGATCGACCCGACGGCCCTCCCCGCCGACGAGAAGACCTACTTCCGGTTCACCCGCTGGCGGCAGACGCGCACCCTCGCGCAGCTTCTTTCCAACATGGGGGCAACGTTTAAGCAGGACGCGCGGCAGCTCGCGCTCATCGAGAAGCCGGCGCACGCGCTGTTCCTCGCCGGGCCGTGGGATGCGGTCTTCACCCGCACTTTCCCGGAGAGCCCCACGCGCAACCCCAAGAACCCGGACCCGCCCCTCTCGGAAGAGGAGAAGGCGCTGGTATCGCTGAACCCGCCCAAAGCCGACTGGCAAAAAGTGGAGGTCCCGGCCTATATGGAGAGTTACGGCAAAGGGTGGATCGACGGGGGGATGGTGTTCCGCAAGACGGTGAACCTGCCGGAATACTTCGCCGGGAAGGACCTCGTCTTCTCGGTGGGCCGGGTGGACGAGAGCGAGGTCAGCTTCTTCAACGGCACGGAGATCGGGCGCAGCCGCGACTGGCTCCGGCCCCGGAAGCACACCGTTCCGGGAAAGCTCGTGAAAGCCGGGGAGAACCTCCTCGCGCTGCGAAGCTGGGACCAGGAGACACACGGCGGCTGGAGCGGCGAGCCGGTGGACATCCACCTCCGCCTCAAGACCGAGCCGAACGACTTCTACCACCCCGACTACCTCCCCGACAGGGACTTCGACCGCCCGGAGCTGTGGCCACTGGCGGATAACCCGTACCGCTACGTACGGTGGTGAGGGACGCTGTCCAAGGTCAAAAGTCGAAGGTCAAAAGTCGAAGGTCAAAAGTCAAAAGGCAGGTTGTCAGTCGTGAAGCGCGCGTAGACCCCCGCGCCTCCGGGTATATACCGATAAACGCCTAAACGCCGGTCATCGGATTGGTATCGGTGGAGAAGGGAGCCCCCATGGCGGTTCAAAACGGAGAGAATCAGGAACGACGTTTACAAGGTGAGCCCGTCACCGACCCCACGAACGCGGAGTATTCGGGACGGGTCATCGGCAGCGGAGAAGAGCGGGAGGTCCTCGGCGAAACGGCGGATGCCGGGGTGGACCCCACTCTTGTCGGGGCGAGCAGCACCCGCACCGGATCGACTACCGAGGTCACCGGTGGGGACGATGAAGGAGTTGAAGGAGTCGCCGTGATCCGGCAGTGAGCACGGCAGCACGCGGAGGATACCACGATGGACGATCAGGAGAAGAATCCACCAGTTAGTGACTATTCGGTCTCCCGCACGGAGGCGGACCCAAAATTGCCGGACGATGCGGCGCTGGGTTCTCCGGGCCGGCAAACGGTGGACCGGGAGACGACCGGCGCGGAATCGGGGGCGACCGCCGGGACGATGCCCGGCGTGCATGCCAAAGAGTTGGGCGATCCCGACCGGGGCGCCACCCCCACGAACCTGGGCGAGCTGGTGGAAGGTGCCGAGAGAAAAGGAGTCGGCTGAAGGATCGGAATCCGACTATCCCGTAGGGCTTTGCCTGCCGGGGAGCCTCTCCTGCGGAGGAGGCTCGCGCTCCTACGTTCCCCCACGCTGCACCCGATGGACCCGAGGAGATGAGATGACCCCTACCGACGACCTCATGGATCGCGAACGGTTTCTTCAGGAATTGCGGACGCTCTCCGGCGGGAACCCCGACCGACCGGTTTCCCTGGAGCATGTCGCGCAAACGCTGGAGATCGATCCCGCGCAGGCGGAGTTGATCGCGGAGAGCCTCCATACCGGCCTCCCCGGCTCCTCCGCTCATGGCCTGCTCCGGCCCGCCGGGGAAAAGGATTTTTCTGAAGTCTGCATCACTCCGGAGGGCCTTCGCTTCCTGGATGACGTTGAGGCGAGCGGGGTAACGACGTAAGCGGGCGATCACATGGAGCATGAGCTGGTGATGCGGGCGGCGGCGTTCGCGGCGGAAGCCCACGCGAAGCAGAAGCGGAAGATCGGGAATATCCCGTACGTGAACCATGTGATCCGCGTGGGGCACGGGGCCGCCCAGGCCGGCCTCTCGACGGAAGCGGTGGCGGCGGCGCTGCTGCACGACGTGGTGGAGGACACCCGCTACACTTTGGAGGATCTGAAGCGTCGGTTCCCGGATCGGGTGGTGGAGTTGGTTCACCTGATGACGCAGTGGTGGCCGGATGATGCCCCGCAGGAGGTGAAGGAGCGGGAGAAGCCAAAGTACTACGGCGCGATCCTGAAAGATCCCGAAGCCATCGACATCAAGCTGCTGGACCGGGCGGACAATCTGAGGGATATGGTGCGGGCTATCCCGAGCGCCCGCCGATGGGCCGAGAAGTACTACGCCCGCACGAAAGAGGAGATCACGCCGCTGTACGAAGCCAGCCGGAACGAGAAGATTCGGAACGCTTACGGGGAGGCATTTGATGCCCTGCGTCGCGCATTAGATAGAAGATAAAGCAGTACTGAGACGGCAGCGATTCATTCGGTCAGAAAAATGAAAAGAGAGGGGAGGCTTCTGCGCCTCCCCTCTCTGATGATCCGGCTTTTCAACCGGTAGGGACTCTACCGATTAATGCTTGCACAGAGCGCCGCCCCGGTTGTCGGTCTTGCACTGGTTCTTGATCCAGAAGTTGGCCGTGCCCCCGGTGCCGGGTCCGACGGAATCATCGTGAGCATCATGCTCGCCGTTCTGCTTCATGTGGTTCTGAACGATCTGATTGTTTGCCGTGCTGGCATCCATCTGGATCCCGTCGCTGGCGTTGTTCATGCTCTGATTCTGGCGGATGGTGCTGTTCGTCGTCTGGCCCAGGCGGATACCGTCAAAAGCCGATCCCCGGATGTGATTCTTCTCGATCAGGAGGTCAGCGTTGGGTCCAGGGAAGGCGTTGGTCACGCGGATGCCAGTGCCGGTACCATTCCTCAGGTCATTCTGGCTGACGGTGGTATCGGTGACGTTTCCGCCAAGGAAGATTCCGCTGCCGCTGTGCCGAAGGCTGCGGTTCTGGCTGATCAGAGACTGAGTGGTGTTGAAAAGAACGATGCTGCTGTCGTCCACCAGTTCATTCTGGGCGATAACGAGATTCGATTGAACGCCCGCAAACACCATCACCGCATTGAAATGCCCGGTGAAGTAATTCTTCTGGATCAGCGCATTATTCAGGCCCTGGTCGGAATAGATGCCGTTTCCGTTGGCGGCTCCCGGGCGAGTGTTGTTGTTGAACGCGTTCTTCTCCACAATCGAGACGTTCACGCCGTTGTTGTTGAGGTACAGGCCGAACACGTTGTCCCGGATCAGGTTCTTTTCGATCTGGTAATCGGAGAAGAGGGGGCTGGTGTAGATGCCGGGTCCGCTCGCATTGCCCTGAATGGTGAAGCCGCGCAGCACGATGCCGTCCGATTGCAGGTTGAAGATCCCGAAGATCGTGGTGAATTGCACCACGGCTTCTTTGGTGGGGTCGCCGGTTCGGGCGCGGGGGTCCGGTCCGGCGCCGTCCAGCGCCAGAGGCTTATTGACGGTCACCGTTTCGGTGTAGAGGTCCGGGCAGACCTTGATGGTATCGCCCGGAGCTGCGGCGGCAACCGCCGCCTGGATAGAGACGAAATCCGCGTTGGGGCAGTCGGCGAGGTCTTTGTCCACAACGAGAATGGCGGCCATCGTCGGACTGCCGAGGGCGAGTGCGCCGGCCATCAGGGCCAGCATGCAGAACCGATGGATCCTCCCAATACTGTGTCTCAATGTCTTCCTCCCTTGAGGAGAACCGAGACGCTTTCGGCAACCCTGCAACCTTATCCCTGTGCGACGGTTGGGGTAAAGCTTAGATGGGAGTGGGCGTAAAGAGGGACTTAGGCGGGGGCTTTGCGCCACAGGCTTTCGCCTGCTTCGCCTTTTTCGGTGCGTTAAGAGAGAGTGCTCAGGCGTCAATCTTACAATTGTCGTATTCAATACCGCCCGGCACGCCTCCAATATACACCTTCCATTCTGGATATGCAACCCCTAAATAGCAGGAATTTAGCATTCTTCTTTAGAATTTTCGGTATGTTTCTGCTACGCCCCTGGTTACTGGCACAGCAGAAACATGCCGCCTTCCGTAGGGGTTTCCTGCTATTGGCGCGGGTAGAATTCCCTGTGCTTTGATGATCGATTCTTCCTCGATTGAAGCATGAGGGGCGTAGGGCCTATCTCACCACGAACCGTCCCGGATTCCAGAGCCCCTTGGGGTCCAGCGCCCGCTTGAGGTTCTCCATCACCGGCAACCCGTCCCCCGCGTCCGGCCAGGGGGCGATGCGGCCTTCCAGGTCCGGCGCCGCCCGCTCCACCGTGACGCGCCCCCCTCGGGAGGCGGCCTGCTCCCGAAGCCGATTCAGAAAGGCCGCCGTTTCCCCCGCCGCTGCCGTATCGCCCGTTGCGTGGAGGACGAGGATTCCCACTCCCGCGTGAGCCACCCCCATGATCCGGTGGCCCGTCTCCTCCCCCAGCGTTTCGGCATCGGCCATCATCCCGGCGGCGTCCGAGCTCCGGACGACCACTCGCGCCGTCAGCCGCGAATCGACGGCGAGGGGGAAGTCCGCCACGCTGCGACGGAACGCCTGCCCGACTTCCCCGTCCAGTCTATCGGTCTGCGCTCCGGCGACCGTCCGGGCGAATCCGCTCAGGCGCTCCACCTGCCACTCCACGTCCTCCCGCGCGCCGTCCAGCCCGAAAACGAGCCGGAGACCGGGAGCGTGGGCCGGGAGGAGGGCGGCGCCGGCAGGTCCGTTCAACAGCTCGATGAAGGCGGGCATGAGGTCGGAGTCCATCGCCGCCGCCAGGATCGACTCGGCATCGTCAGGGCTCGTCACTGTTATCGCGACCGTCTCGCGGCGTTCCGGCAGGGGCAACACCCGGAACGTCAGCTCCGCCAGCAGGCCCAGCGTCCCCCACGAGCCGGTGTACAGCTTGGGGAGGTCGTACCCCGCCACGTTCTTGACGACCTTGCTGCCTCCCCGCACGATCTTTCCTTCGGGGTCGGCCACCCGCAGCCCGATCAGGAGGTCGCGGGGGCTGCCGTAGGCGTGGCGAAGCGCGCCCGTGTCCCGCGTCGCGATGATCCCGCCCAGGGTGGCCCGCTCGGGGCGGGGCGGGTCGAGGGGGAGGAACTGCCCCTGCTCGCCCAGGATTCTCTGCAATTGCGCGAGTGGGAGCCCCGCTTCCACCGTCACCGTCATGTCGGCGGGCTGGTAATCCACCACGCGATCCATGCGCGCGGTGCACAGGACGAGATCCAGGCGGGCCGGCGGGGAGCCGAAGCCCATCCGCGTGCCGCCGCCCCACGGCGCGACGGCCAGGCCGAACCGATGGCAAACCCCCGCACACCCGGCGGCTTCCTCCATGCTGCCGGGAAAGAGGACGGCGGCGGGGGAGCGCCCCTGCACCGAGAATTCGGCGGCCGCCGCGCCCTCCCTCAGGTTCTCTTCCCCCAGAAGGCGGCGCAATTCGGATCGGGCGGGTTCAGGAAGGGGCATCGTAACGTCTTTCTTTGGGAAATCGGGTTCCTGTCGGCTTTATTATTGGGGAGTGGCCCTCACCCTGACAATAAAGTCTTTGAGTCTGGGGTCGGGGAGTTTGGGAGTCGCCCTCACCCCGTCGCTCACCTTTGTTCGCGACGGCCCCTCTCCCAATCCTGGGAGAGGGGATCGGGATGCATCACTCACCTCTTCGGAGGGAGAAATTCTCTTCTGGCCCACAGTTCCCACCTGAGTTGCCATTGCATTAGGATTGCATCCTACTTCAGCAGGACTTACGCAGAAGGTCAGGCAGTTGTCCTCCCGAGCGTACCTTCTTATCATCCCGCCTCCCTTCCATGTCATCCCGAGCGTCAGCGAGGGACCTGACCGTACGAGTGAGAGTCTTTCGGCCCATCAGAGAGTCTGTTGTATAGGAGAGAGTCTATCGTCCACGGGGTCAGATTCCTCACTCCGTTCGGAATGACATGGAAGGGAGTCGTAATGACATGAGGGAGTCCCTCCGTTCGGAAAGACAGGGTGGGGAGTCTCTGTATAAATCCTGTTCAGTCCTGTTGCGGAATGAACTCAATAGATCCCTCTCCCAGCATTGGGAGAGGGCCAGCGCGAAGCGCGGGGGTGAGGACGCACCCCCACTCAAATATGCCCATGCCGGGGCGAGCGCCACCAGAAACCCGAAACCAGAAACCGGGCTTATCCAACGTTCGGGATCGTGACTTCCACTTCCCGGCCCTTGGCGGCGCTGCGGTAGATCCCGTCGATGATGACGTTTACCAGCAGCACGCCTTCGGGGTCCACCGGAGACGGCTCGCCATGTTCGATGGCGTGGATGAACGCCTTGATCTCGCCCAGGAAACCCTCGATCTTGGGGAGGTTCTGTGGCGTGACGTTCGTCATCACCCCGAACTCGTCGCGAAAGAGGGTGAGCGGCCCGAACTGGAGCCCGCCCTTCGTGCCGAGGATGACGCTCGGCCCGAGGGTTTCCGCGTGCGCCGCCCAGTAGCTCACGAAATGGAGGACGAACCCCTCCTCGAACCGGATGAACGCCGCCCCGAAGTCCTCCACCTCCACGCCTTTCGGGTCATGGCCCCAGTCGCCGGGGACGTTGGGGAGTACGCTGCTCAGCTTATTGCTGGCGATGGCGGAGACGTGAGTGGGTCGGGGATGATCGGTGATGAAAAGAAACCGGTCGAGGTCGTAGCAGCCGATGTCCGCGATGGTGCCGCTCCCGGACATCTCCCGCTTAAGGAACGATCCGCCGGGGATGCGCCGCCGCCCGCCGCCGATGGTCTGGGCGTAATAGATCTCCCCCAGGGCACCGCTCCGCACCATCTCCCGCGCGGTCTGCTGCTCATGCCCGAAGCGCGGCCAGAAGCCGGTCTGAAGGATCTTTCCAGTCCGGTTGGCGGCGCGGACCATCTCTGCCGCATCCTCTAAAGTGGCGGCGAGGGGCTTCTCCACCAGGAC
>JAHWJO010000236.1 GCA_019348365.1 Armatimonadota bacterium
TTTCGTGTCTTTATGGGGAAGGGGGGCAGGGTGGAGGTTAATTGCCGGGACTGAAGGCCCTCCTGGGGGGCTACAGTCCCGCCAATTCACCTCCACGTTCTCCGTAGCGCCTTTAATGTATCTCTGCGGAAATAGCATCGGTAGCAGAGATTCAGTGCTTTTTATCCCCGTCCTTCGCCGCTTTTCCCGCCGCGCCTTTCCGGTTCTTCTTCAGGGGCTTGATCTGGATGTCGCGGTAGTACAGCTCCGACCCTTCGGACTGGAACGCGATCTTCCCGCGCGTGGGCACACCGTTGATCCCCCGGTGAATCTCCTCTCCGTTCAGCAGGACGGTGACGGTGTCTCCGTCGGCGAAGACATCGACCTGGTTCCACTCGCCGGCGGGCTTCTCGGCTTCGGTCGGCTTGCGGCGGAAGTGGCGGTCGCCCTCGCCGGTTTTCCGGACGCCGTCCACGGTCAGGCCCGCATCGCCGATGATCCAGAAATCGCCGATGCTGCCTTCCTGGCCCTGCACCTCGATGGAGGTCGGCCAGACGCGGTCGGGGCCGTTCAGGTGGAGGAGCGCGCCGGCGTTCCGCCCGCCCCGCTTCGGCGCGGGCCACTTGATCTGGTACCGGAGGTGATAGTTATCGAACTCGTTCTCCGTGGCGAAGTACCCCGCCTCCTTACCGGAGACGCGTACGGCCCCGTCCTCCACCGTGAAGACCCGGTCCGGGTCGTTGTTTTTGCCCTTGGACCCGAGGAAGGTGTAAAAGCCGTTCAGGTTCTTGCCGTTGAACAGCTTGGTGAACCCGTCCTTCGTCTTCGGGCCTTTGTAGGGGTTCTTCGCTTTCTCTTTCTCGGCGGCCGTGGAGGGGCCGAACGCCGCGAGCCCGAAGGCCATCAGCGCCGCGCCGAGCACGTATCGTCGATTCATCAGATTCATAAAACCTGCCTTATCATATCCTTCTCTCCGACGAGGGCCGGAGGAGTCGCCTCTCTCCTCATCGTTCTCATGCAATCACCGATAGAGGAAATAAGTCTGTTGCCTCTTTATTCTACACGACACCCCGGACCTCCTGATGTTGCGTACAGAAAAAGCCCTCTCTCCGGAGAGAAAGGGCTTTATGAAGTTTCCAGCAGGGGTGACAGGATTTGAACCCGCGACCCTCGGTTTTGGAGACCGATGCTCTACCAACTGAGCTACACCCCTATAGCGATGCGTTCCACTCTAGATTACCGGATTTTATGCGCCTCGTCAAGCCGTTTGCGCCGGGGTCTCCTCTTCGTCATGGGAAACGTTTTCCACCGACGTTTCCTCATAAATGGCGCCTCCACCGGTTCGCAGCCACTCCCCGACCAGCGCCGTCATCTTCTCCAGGGCTGCGGCATCTTCGGGGCCTTGCGGGGGCGTCACGAACGCCTTCTTCGCGCCCTTGCGCTGGAGCCACCCTTCCATGATGTTCAGCTCCTCGATGGCGACCGGGCCGAGCAGCGAGCCGGAATCCGGCGCCACCGCGTAGGCGTTTTGAAGCGCGCAATGGATCGAGTCTCGCCACGCCGTCGTGCCCTGCTCCTCCCTATTTATGGTGCAATGGCCGGACAGCCGCGCGCTGCGCACCAGAAAGAGGTGAAAGGTGGGGCTTCCCGGCTCCTCCCACCCCGCCAGGAAATGCTGCCGCTCCATCCAGCGGAGCACCGCGTTCCGGAGGTCCCGGAGCCGCGCCGCCTTCTCGAACAGGAGCGCTTCCGCCGCTTCCTCCATCTGCCCTCCCAGCCGCTCCACCAGCGACTCTTCCATGCCTTCCAGGAATTCCAGGGCGGTCTTCACGGCCTCGCGGTACTCTTCCGCGCTGCAGAAGCTCGCGTTGCACGGGGCCATGCACTGGTCGAGGTCGTAATAAAGGCAGGGGCGCATGCCCTCTTTGCCGGTGAACGCGAGGTCGCAGCTTCGGAGCTTGAACACGCGGTAGAGCACGTCCAGCAGGTCCTCCGCCGAATCGTGGCGGGTGAACGGCCCGAAGTACCGGCTGACTCCGTTCGGCTCCGCCCCATCGAGGAAGACGCGGGGGAACGGCTCCTCGACCGTCACCCGGAGGCGGGGGAGCCGCTTGTCGCCTTTCAACAGGGCGTTGAACCGGGGCTGGTGCTGCTTGATGAGGCGGCACTCCAGCGTGAGGGCGTGTAGCTCGGTAGGGACCTCCCGCCACTCCACGCGGTCGATCTGCTTCACGAGGCGGCGGATCTTCGGGGCGCGGTGCTGGTCCTTGTGGAAGTAGGAGCGCACACGGTTGCGGAGGGAGATCGCCTTGCCGACGTAGAGCAGCTCCCCTTTCTTGTTGTAGAAGAGGTAGCAGCCCGGACAGGCGGGCAGGGCGCTCAACTGCTCCGCGAGCGTTCGGTCCGGCGTGGAAGCGAGGACCGACGTGAGGATGCCGGCGAACACGTCGCGCGGGTGGAGGGACGGATCATCGGAGGGGCCGGGAGGCGGCGGATCCGGTGTTGCACCCGTCATTTCCGGGTGGGGAGCGGGGGAGGAAGCATGCGGATTTGACACGATGGGCTCCACAGAACGATGAAGCGATGGGGATTCCGGGGTGGAATCTTTGTTCGCGCGTCTCCCCCGAATCCCTTCCGGTTTCGCCATGCGCCTCTCCCTTTTCACATCCCGGAAGTCGCGGGGAGGGGAAAGAAAAAGCCCCTTTCAATAATTCTGAAGGGGCTGATGAGAGCGGGAGACGAGACTCGAACTCGCGACCCTTTGCTTGGGAAGCAAATGCTCTACCACTGAGCTACTCCCGCATAAGCGGTATCCGCTCTCGCATTTTCACTATATCATTCCGGAGATCCGTTGTCAACGCGCCTGGTCAGGTTAGTTGCGATTGAGTAACCGATGACAAAACGAAGATTATCCCTTTACGCGCCAAACACCCGGCTCGCCGTGTTCCACAGGATGTCCGCTTTCCCCTCCTCGGAGAGATCGAGACTAAAAATCTTCGTCATCTCCGTTTCCTGGCTCTCCGGGAGGTCGGAGCCGGCCATCAGCCGCGACGGCGGCACGTAGGCCAGCACCTCCGCCGCGTGGTGGGGCATCAGCGAGGAGAGATCGATGACGAGGTTCGGGCAGGCGAGGGCCGCCGTGATCGCCTCCAGGTAATAGACGCTCCCCCCGGCGTGCCCGAGAACCATCGTCAGATCGGGGAACTTCTGCGCCGGGACGATGAAGAGCGACGGCAGCGCGTACGGTGCGCCCGCCCCGGTGTGGCACACGATAGGAAGGCCGTGCTCCAGCGCCGTCTCGAAAAAGAAGTCGCTGCGGGGGGAGATCGGGTTGAGCGGCTGAAACTGCGGCTGGAGCTTCATCGCCCGGAACCCGTACGTCTCCACGCACCGCCGGACCTCGCCCCGGAACGCCTCCAGCGGCTGAAACGGATTCAGGCAGACCGCCCCCGCCAGTCGGTCCGGGTGGGCCAGAACGGCGCGCCCGATCTCGTCGTGGGCGGCCCGCTCGTCCTCCACCAGCGGAAAGGGGATGACCAGCGAGCGGTCCACCCCCACCCGGTCCATGTCGGCGAGGAGCTGATCGGCGGAGTACTCCCGCCCGCTGTGCTTCGCCCGCCCGACGTGGGTGTGCGTGTCGAAGACACAAAATCCCCGGATCATGGCGAATCTCCCGGCGCATCGGCTGCAAGGCGTTCCAATTCGCCAATAATAAGATCCGCCATCTCCGAGGTGGAAAGGCCCCCGCCGAGGTCGCGGGTCCGGTGGGCAGGGTCGGCGAGGGTGGACCGCACCGCCTCTTTCATCAGCGCCGCGCCTCGGCGGGTCTCCGGGTGGTCCAGCCACTCCAGCATCATCGCGGCGGAAAGGAGGGCGGCGACGGGGTTGGCGATCCCCAGCCCCGCGATGTCGGGCGCGGAGCCGTGGGAGGGCTGGAACACGGCGTGGCGGTCCCCGAGGTCGCCGGAGGGGGCCATCCCCATCCCGCCGACCAGTCCGGCGGCGAGGTCGGAGAGGATGTCCCCGAACATGTTCTCCGTCACCAGCACGTCGAACGACTCAGGGCGCTGCACAAGGTAGAGGCTGAGGGCGTCCACGTACACCCGCTCCGTCTCCACGTCGGGATAGTCGGCGCTCACCGCGTCGAAGATGCGGCGAAAGTAGGCCATGGAGGGGAGCACGTTCGCCTTGTCCACCAGGGCCAGGCGGCCCCGCCGCTTCCGCGCGATCTCGAACGCCGACCGGAAGAGCCGTTCCGATCCGCGCCGCGTCACCCGCATGAGGTCGGTCGCTTCGTTGGCGTCGGGATCGAAGGGGCGGGTGCGGGTGGAGAAGAGGCCCTCGGTGCTCTCCCGCACGATCACGAAGTCGATCTCCCCCGCGCCGTACCCCTTCAGGGGCGTGTCGTTCGGATGGTAGAGGGTGAGGGGACGCACGCCGCAGTAGAGGTCCAGCCGCTCCCGTAGGTCGAGCTGGGGGGTCATCTCCACTCCGCTCGGCCACCGCACGTCCGGCAGGCCCATCGCGCCGAGGAGAATCGCGTCGTACGCCCGGATGCGCTCGAACGTCTCCTCCGGCAGGGGGTCGCCGCTTTTCAAATACTCCCCCGCCCCGACGGAGAATTCGTCCATCCGGAATTCCACCCCGTCGAGGGCGCGTTCGACGGCTCGGACCGCCCGCACCGCCTCGCGGACGACCTCCGGCCCGATGCCGTCTCCGGGCAGCACGGCGATAGTGAAGGTACGGTAGTTGTTCGTCATCGGGCTATCCGCCATCGCCCGTTCCGTTCATCGAGATCGCCTGGCCCGTCTCCGCCGAGCGGTATCCCGCGAAGACGGCGGCGATCGTCTTCAGGTACGCCCGTCCCTCGGTTTCGCAGGGCCGGCCCGTGAGGAGGCATTCGGCGTAATGCGCCTGCGCCGCTTTCACGCTGTCGCCCCGATACCCCCGGTCGCTCCACTCGTAGGGGTGGGGGCGCTCCTCCCCGCCGTACTCGGTGATCCAGAGCCGCCCGTCCTCGGAGAGCCGGAGGGCGCCCTTCTCCCCCTCGATCCAGACGACTCCCATCGTCGGGGTCGGCTCGACCGGCCCGCTGATCCGGTTGTTGTCGATGAGGCCGTGCGCGCCGCTCCGGAACCGCAGCTGGAGCAGCACGTAATCCTCCGCGCGGATGACGGGGTTGATCCGGTCCGTCTGGCAGAAGAGGTGGTCGATCTCCCCGCCGAGGAACCGGAAGGTGTCGAGGAAATGCACGACCGTCTCGTAGAGGAGGAACTTCTCCATCTCCCGGAAGTACGGCTGCACCGGGTACGGCTCCGAACCGCGACCGTCCCCCGTCCGCCTCCGGCACCCGATGTGGAACACCTCCCCCAGCGCCCCCGATTCGATGACCCGCTTCATCTCGCGGTACCACGGCTGCCACCGCCAGTTCTCGTGCATGAGCAGCCGGACCCCGGCCCGTTCGCACGCCTCCACCATCGCCACCGAGTCATCCCATGTGGGAGCCATCGGTTTCTGGCAGATGACGTGAGCGCCGTGGCTTGCGGCCTGTTCCGTCAGTTCCCGATGGGTCTCCGGGCGGGTGACGATGTCCACCACGTCCGGTTTCTCCTCGCGGAGCATGGCTTCGAGCTCGGTGTAGGTGCGCGGGATGCCGTATCGCTCGGAGAATTCCCTCGCGCGGTCGGGATCTTGATCCACGACGGCTTCGATGCGGATGCCCGGAATGCGGTTCCACGCCTCCGCCTGGAATTGGGCGAAGTACCCCGCGCCGACGAGGGCTCCTTTCAATTCGGATCGGTTCACCGATGGGTCTCCTCGGATGGAAAACGGTGGATCGGGTTGGCATCGGTGAGTTTCCACACCGGAGGCGATGAACCTTCCGGGGATGGCTCGGTTCTGCCCGGCGACTGAAGTCGCGGGCAACAGGAGCGCAAAGTCGGCCTGCGCCGACTTCACGGCAGGACGGGACTCAATTCATACTCGCCGATGAGGGTATGGTTTCCATGGTGCTCCTTCTGGCGTTGGATATACGTCTGAATATGGATAACCTCTCCGGGGGAGACGGTGAACGCTCCGTACGCCCCTTGCCATTTGAAAAAGCCACCCGGCATCTCATGGCTGACGAGATGAGAGGACGAACCCTTCACCTGCTTCACCAGTTCCGCAATCGAGAGTTTTGCCGGAATTCGGACGAGTAGGTGAACGTGATCTTCTATCCCTCCAATCTCCAGAAGCTCCGCCTCGAACTCCCGGCATTTCTGCCGCATGCACGCATAGAGACGCGCCTCCATCTCAGCCGTAATGAGAGGCAACCGATCCCATGTGGCCCAGACGAGATGAACATATAGCTGAGTATAGGGGGTTCGCAATCCTGATACTCCCCTCCAAAGTACAGTCGGCGCAGGCCGACTTTGCGCCCCCGTTGCCCGCGACTTGAGTCGCCGGGCCGCACCGGACTGTCCTCACGTCGAGTGCTCAGATTGATAGCGGTGATAGGCCAGCGAGACGAGCAGCAGCAGCGCCCCGACCCCGAGGAACGAGGCAATCCGCCAGCCGGTCTCCACGTTGGAGAGGTCCACAAAGAGGAGCTTCAGCACCACCCCGCCCAGCAGCGTCAGCCCCGCGAGCCGCACCGCGCCGTTCTCCCGGAAGAACCCCCACGCCATCAGGACCGACGCATAAGCCGCCCAGAGCGCGGAGAGCGCGAACTGCTTGGCGCTCTCCATCACCTGTTGAGCCGCGCCGGGTCCCAGCAGCCGTTCCACCAGAAGGCTCACCTCGATGCTCAGGCCACAGAGCAGGCTCAGGTTCGCGCCCAGAAGCATGAGATGAGAGAACCGGACCTCCTCTTCCATCCCCTTTCTCCTGGAACCTTCTCTCGGCAGATCGAGGAGGACGCCGGCGAAGACCATCAGCGCGCCCAGCGAGAGAAGCGCCACGAAACGGAGGTTGAAGAACGGGTCGATGCCTCTTGCTCCGGTGGTCTCCCCCACTTCGACGGCGAGGGTCCGGAACACGATGACGGCGAGCAAAATGGCGAACAGGGCGTTCCGCATCGAGCCGGACAGACCCACCGTCGAGCAGAGCCACAGCAGCGCGAGCGCCATCCAGAGTAGCGTGGCGTACACAGGAGATTCGATCAGCATCCCCAGGCCCAGGAGGATAACCGCGCCCGTCCAGGGAATCAGCAGCGATAGCTCCGCATCGCTCTCCTCCATGACCCGGTGCATCCAGCCGAAGGAGGTCAGGGTGGCGGAGACCAGCAGGAGTGTGAAGAACCGGGCGTTGAAGAAGGGCGCGAGGTTTTCTTCAGCGCTTTCCAGCATC
>JAHWJO010000680.1 GCA_019348365.1 Armatimonadota bacterium
GGGCTACCGCTCCCTCCGCGAAGGCCAGGACGTGGAGTTCCAGGTGACCGACGGACCCAAGGGTCCTCAGGCCATCGAGGTGGTGGCCGAGGGCTGATCTCCCCCGCATCCCACGAATATCATCCGCCCCCGAGTCCCTATGGATTCCGGGGGCTTTTTAATTTCACCGCAGAGGCGCAGAGAACCCCTGAACCCCTTTTGAAACCGCAGATGAACCCGGATACACGCAGATAAGGCTTTCGTACATGCTCATCCGCGTGCATCCGCGTTCATCTGCGGTTTCATAGAGCTTTTCTTTGTGTTCTTCGTGTCCTTCGTGGTTCAAAGGGGGTTCAAGGGGTTCTCTGCGCCTCCGCGTCTCTGCGGTGAAACTAAAAGCCCTGGATCGCGCTGAGGTCCACGATGCCCCGGGTCAGGTCGGCGATGCGCTGGAGCAAGAGCAGACGGTTGTGGCGCACTCGCTCATCCTCGGCCATGACGAGGACCCCGTCGAAGAAGGTGTCGATGGCGGGGCGGAGTGCCTCCAGCTGCGCGTAGAGGGCGTTGAAATCCCGGGGTTCCGCCGCGTCCAGCGCCTGTCGGGCTTCCTGGTACGCTCGCCAGAGGTCCCGTTCCACCTCCCGCTCGAAGAGGCATTCGTCCACCTCGCCGGACAGCTCCAGGTTGCGCGTGATGCGCGCGGAACGGGCGTAGGCGGTCAGAGTCTTCTCGAACTCCTCCGTCTCCACCCCGCGGGCGAGCTGCTCCGCCGTCTCCAGGGCTCCGGCGGGGTCGTGGCCCCGCGCGGCGGGGGAGATCGCCGCGCTCACTCCATCGGGACGGAAGCCCCGGTCGAGAAGCCATTGCTCCAGTCGACGGGTGATGAACTCCAGCACGTCGTCCTTCACTCCGTCGCCCACGGGCTGGACGGGCTGGACCGCCGCCACCGCTTCGATGGCCCACCGGAGGTCGAGCCGGAGCCCGCGATGGGCGAGGATCTCGATGATCCCGATGGCGGCGCGGCGCTGGGCGAACGGGTCGGCATTGGATTTGGGGGCCTTGCCGACGGCGAACAGGCCGACGAGCGAATCGAGGCGGTCGGCCAGCCCCAGGGCGACGCCGGGGAGGGTGCCGGGGTCGTTGCGGTACTGCTCCTCGATAGCACGCGACACTTCCTCGTCTTCCCCGGAGAGGCGGGCGTAGTAGCGGCCCATGATCCCCTGAAGCGAGGTGAAGTCCATCACCATCTCGGTGACGAGGTCGGCTTTGGCGAGGTGCGCGGCGCGCTCGGCGTCGGCCCGAGATACGGTGTCCAGGCCCAGGTCGTCGGCGAGGGCGGCGATGATCTTCTCCAGCCGCTCCGATTTGTCGAGCATGGAGCCGAGCTGCTCCTGGAAAATGAGGCCGCTGAGTCTGGGGCGGAACGCCTCCAGCGACTGCTGCGTGTCGCGGTTCCAGAAGAAGGTCGCGTCGGAGTAGCGGGCGCGCAGGACCTCCTCGTTTCCGTGCCGCACGACCGCCTCGTCCACCGCCCCGTTCGCCACGGCGATGAAGTGGGGGAGGAGCTGGCCGTTCGCGTCCTCGACGGGGAAGTAGCGCTGGTGCTTCTTCATCACCCCCACGAGGACTTCGCGGGGTAGCTCCAGGTATTTCTCCTCGAAGGCGCCCCGGATCGGGGTGGGGGATTCGATCAGGTTGGCGACTTCGTCCAGCAGGTCCCCCTGCGCGGATTCGGGGATGCGCCCGCCGACCTCTTCCGCAAGCCGTCCCGCCGCGTCGAGGATGCGAGCCCTGCGATCCTTCACGCCGGGGACGATCCCCTGCCGTTCGAGGGAGGGGAGGTAAGCGCCCGCGCCCTCGATCTCGAAATCGGGGGAGCCGGCGGAGCGGATGCCCCGGCTCACCCGTCCGGAGGGGACTCCGGCGTAGGTGAAGGGGATGACATTCTCCCCCACAAGCGCGACGATCCACCGGATGGGCCGCCCGAACGCGACGTTGGAGGCATTCCAGCGCATGGAGCGCGGCCACGGGATTCCGGCGATGAGTCCGGGCAGCGCTTCGGCCAGGACTTCGACGGCGGGGCGGCCCTCCTCCC
>JAHWJO010000237.1 GCA_019348365.1 Armatimonadota bacterium
GAGAGCCTCGCCCCCCTTTTAATATCATGAATGTTAGACGAGAAGAAGAGAGGCGACGATGGGACGAAACTTTTTGCTACTGAGAGTCTTCTTTTCCGTCACTCTCCTCGCCTTAGCGTGCCCGCTCCTCGCGATCGACATCACCGCCGGCCTGAATCCCGTCCCTCCGATCACCGCGAACGATCTTCAGTCGGGGGCGGGCAGCGACCTCAAACCCAGTTATGAGGGGACCGGTTCCCTCTCCCTCACCGGAACGACGGGGGACACCGACAACTGGCGGGTGGACGTCCGCCGGAGCGATTCCGCCAACTGGCCTTCCGGCCTGACCTTTTCCATCAAGCGGACGGGGGACGGCACGGGCACTCCGCTTTCCATGATTTCCGGCGGGACGACGTATCAGTCGGTGGGGACCACGGACACGACCCTCTTCTCCGGTTCCGGGGATCGCAGCAACATCTCGATCAGTTTTCTTCTGGACGGCATGTCCATAAAAGTGCCCCCAAGCACCTTCTCTACGACCCTCACCTTTACCGTGGTGGATCTCTTATGATGACCCGAAAACCTATTCTTGTCCTTTCCTGCTTCATACTCTCCCTCATCAGCGCACTCCCGGCCCTCGCGGGGGGGATCATGGTGGTGGGAGGCCAGACCCGCCAGACCCAATTGAAAGCCAGCGAGAAGAACGAAGGTCGGATTCTTCTGAAGAACACCTCGGACCGGCCGGGGGAAGTCCGGATCTTCTCGACGGATTACCGCTTCACCGCCGAGGGGAGCAACGACTTCGGGACGCCGGCGGGCAAGATGCCCCGCTCCAACGCTGCCTGGATCACCTACACCCCCAAGCAGTTGAGCTTGGCCCCGGGGGAGACCGCCTGGGTGGACTATACGGTTCAGGTTCCCCAGGACGAGCAGCTGGCGGGCACCTACTGGAGCGTTTTGATGGTGGAGCCCCTCGCGTCCGCCGCCCTTGAGCCCCCGAAGTCGAAGGAGGGACAGGTATCGGTCGGTCTCCAAACGGTCATTCGTTATGCGATCCAGATGGTCACCCACATCGGAGACACAGGAAAGCGGGAGATCCGATACATCAGCCCCAAACTGGTTGCGGACGGGGAGAAGCGGGTTTTACAGGTGGACCTTGAGAACACCGGGGAGCGCTGGCTGTCGCCGCAGGTCTGGGTCGAGCTGTTCGACGACAAGGGGACCTCTCTGGGCCGTTTCGACGGGGGGCGGCAGCGGATCTTTCCGGGCTGTTCCACGCGATCCCTCATGGACCTGTCCCAGGTGCCCCAAGGGAAGTATACCGGGCTCATCGTGGCGGACAACGGGGACGAATACGTGTTCGGGACGCAGAGCGCCTTCGAAATCCCCTAACGATCTCCGCTTTTCTTTTGACACAGAATGACAGGGCAAACACATGGTCATGATCGCGGTTTGCCCTGTTTTTTTGGTCCATGGGTCTTCTCTGCCTGCCCCCCTCTCAATCCCCCGTTTCCATTCCGGTCATACTCGTCAAGTCATCCTCGGGATTCTTTAAAAACGCCTGTCGGGGAACTCATGAACCGCTCGGAGACCTGTTCAGATCGACAGGTGTAGGACTGTCTTACCCTCCGGTTCAGCCGTTCGGGCACCCGTGGAAGAAAGACTTGGTAACGAGTCCGGTTTTAAAGAACACGATTCGGTGTATTTATCCGGGCCTGATGTAGGAGAACCTGTAGGGATGCCTTGCGGGGACGCGGCGCATCCTTGATTTGAGAGGCCATGAGACGTCTTAAAGTGATGATTCCTAAACCTATCCTCTATCTCTCCGCACTCTTCTCCTTAAGTGGTATCGCCCCCCCGGCAGGGGCAGAAGCGACTGCGGGGAAGGGAAACGGAGTGGAAGCGTTCATCGTCTCGGCTCCGCTTCAGGCGGTCCATCCCGGCAGCCTGGTGAGCCTCAGTTTCCGGATCTCCAACCGTTCGGGAAGTGACGAGGAGTTCATGGAGGAGGTGCAGCTTCCGGAGGGATGGCAGCTCATCATCCCGGCCGCACGGTTCACCCTTGGCCCTTCAGCCTCCCAGCCTCGTCTCCTCGCCGTCCAGGTGCCTCCGGGCGCGCCCGCGGGGCGGTATTCCCTCACCTATACGGTACACAGCCGCCGGGAGCCCGCCCTCCGCGATGGCGAGCGCGTGCAGGTGGAGGTGCTCCCCGTTTCCAAACACTCCCTCCTTTCGGAAGAAGCCCCGGAAGTCATCGCCGCCGGGGAGCCCTTTACCATCCCGTTGCGGGTGGGGAACGGGGGCAATCGCCCCATCGATGTTGCGCTGGAAGTGGGACAGGCGGACAAGGCCCTCTCCCTCTCCTTCGATCGCTCCCGCCTCACGCTGAACCCCGGAAGCGCCGAGAGAGTTCTCCTGACGGGGAAAGCCCCCGAGCGCCTCCGGCGGATGACAACGTTTCCGCTCCTGATCCGAGCCGTCAACCTGGGCGACCGTAAAGTTGCCGACCTGTCGCTGCTCCTGAAAGGCGTTCCCCGCGTGCGTCAAACGCCGAACCCCTATCACACCGTTCCCACGGCCCTGAAACTCACCGCCATGGGAGGGGAAGGAACCGGGGGTGTCCAGGCGGAATGGAGCGGGCGGGGCACTCTGGACGAAGGCGGGAAGAAATCGGTGGACTTCCTTTTTCGCGGCCCGGATGCCTACAAGATGAGCCGCCTGGGGGAGAGGGATGAGCTGCGGCTCAATCTTGCCACCGAGGGTTTTTCTCTACGGCTGGGGGATCAGCCCTATGGCCTCTCCACGCTGACGAGTTTTCTTCAATACGGTCGCGGCATGGAGGTCCGTTACCATCCTTCCTCCCGGGCGGAAGTCGGCATGTTCACTCAGACGCCCCGGTGGGGAACGGAGCCCGGACGTTCAACGGGGGCTTACTTCCGTTACGGTATCGGCCCTCATTCGTCCGTGAGGCTCAATCTGCTGAACCAGGGCCCTTCTCCCAAGGGGGAGAAGGGCAGGCGGGATCGGCTGTGGAGCCTGGAAACCGACCTCCAACTGAACCGCAACACGAGGCTGCAGGCGGAATACGGACAGAGCGACGCGGAAAGCGGCACGCCCGGAGGGGATTCGGCCTACCGCGTGGAGCTGACGGGTCGCCTCGGACGGGGGGTGAACTACGTCTATCGCAAGGTTCACGCCGGGTCGGACTACCGGGGCTATTATCACGATGCCGATTACACCATGGGATCGGTGGCGGTCTCGTTGGACGAACGGCTCCTGATGACCCTGGCCGGTTCGGAATGGACGCGGAACCTGGAGCGCGATCCGTCCGCCGCCGCGCCTTCTGAGCGACTGCTCCAAGGGAACCTTCAGTACCGGATCACGCCGAGCACCCAGGTGACGGTCGGAGTGGATCAACTGAGAACGCAAGACTTGCGAGAGGGAGCGGAGAGCGACTCGGACCGGCGTTCTTTACGCGTAGGGGTGGGTCAATCCACCGCAAGGGCCAGTTGGAATCTGGAATACGGCGTCGGAGAAGAGCATGACCGTCTGACCGGCCGGAGTGAGAACATTCAGGATTTTCGGCTGCTCGCCTCGTATCGGCCTTCTGCCCACCAGCAGTTCACGATCTATGGCGGACACCGGCAGGACAGTCGGGACGCTTTTCTGCTGGGCGGCAGCAACAATGTGGGGGGGTCCGTCAACTGGACCTTTGATAACGGGTACTCCCTGAATGCCTGGCTGACGACGCATAACGTGATGGGAAACCGACCCCGGAACGATCAGGGGCAGGTGCAACTGGAAAGGCTCTTCCTGAACGGCCACTCGATCCGGTTTCTCTCGTACTACAGCCGATTCGGCTCGCAAAAGCCCGTCACCTCCTATATGCTGACCTACACCCTCCCCCTGGATGTCCCGGTCAGCCGCAAAAAGAGCCAGGGGATCTTGCAGGGACGCATCTTCGATTCCGAGTTGCCGGGGAAACCCGGCCTGCCGAATGTGCTGGTGATGGTTAACGACGAAGCCGTTATGAGTGACCGGGACGGAGGGTTCGAGTTCGGCGGACTGCCACCCGGGATGTACACGCTGACTCTCGACCGAAAGAGTTTGGGCCCCGACCGGATCATTGATCGGAAGGCGCCGATCCCTGTGGAGATCGTCGGGGGGAACACGGCCCGGCTGGAGCTGGGAGTGGTCCAGGCGGCGCGAGTGTCGGGAGTGGTCCAGGTCGTGCCCACCCAAGCCTCCAACGACTCAAAAGAAACTCCCAAACGGGATTACGTCATCGGGGATCCGAACGCAAGCGCTCAGGAGCGCGGGCTCGATGGAATCCTGGTGGAGCTTGTGGGGGAAGAGGAGACCCGGCGCACCCTCACGGATGCCGCTGGAGGTTATCTCTTTGAGGGCCTTCGCCCCGGAACCTGGAAGCTCACCGCTTATGAAACAGGCCTGCCCGCTTATCATTACATCGAAAATCCGTCAATCCCCCTCCAGCTGAAGCCTAAGGAACAGGTCGAGCAGGTGATTCGGGTGCTCCCCCGTCAGAGAAAGATCATCCTGGTTGAGAGTCAGAAAGTTGAGAGCGAGATACCCGAAAACCGTTAGCCCGGAAGTAGGATCTATCAACGGCGGAAGGCACTTCGTTTCTCCTTTGCTTTCGGTCGCGATGGGGTTCAGCGTATTATGGGTATGCCTCTCCGGATGGCTGAAATTAGCCCAGACCCTCCATGCAGGCCATGTGAGCATAGATTCCCAAGCTTTTTCTGAATGGTTTCGTTCATTAACAATCAGGATCACCAGCACCTTGAGGAAGAATCAGGCGGTTAAAGAGGCTTCAGAGGGCTCCGGTTTGTTCCGTTTCTGCCTCCGGTGGGCGAGAACCCCCTCTGACAGATGAGTGGTCGGTGAGTCCTCTTTACGAAGTTCCTTCGGCAGCGCTCCCAAGTCTTGAAAATGCACCCGCTCCAGCACCCACCGGAGACGTCCGGCGGTCGGCTGGGAAGCACGGTCCCAGAAGCCGCTCGGCACTGCCTCGTGGGTGGCCGCCAGATAAGACAGGATCGCTCCCGAAAGGAGGGACAACTCCGGCAAGCGCTGGCGGCACTCTTTAGCAAAGACGAACTGCCGTCCCGCTCCCGAGACGGGGATGCGGGTCGCCATTGGGGAGCGCCAGGTCCTCCCAGATTTCGTCTCGCAACGTCCGTTGTCCGGTGCCGTCCGTCTCGGACCAGGCTCACCGGCAGGACGAGGCGCTGTCCCCCCACTGTTCCTACCCTCGCCAGGATCCCCACCCGGATCGCGGGGAGGGCCTTACCTGCTTCGGCGCAGAACTGCTTCGTCGGGCAGTCTTTGAGGCACGGGCGGTAAAAGCCGGTCAGGTCTCCCGCCACCGGAGCAGCCCCGCCATACGAGCGGGGTTGCCAGTGGCCCTCGGTCGTGACCTGTTGGCCGAACCGTTGGATCAGATCGCTCACGCTCCACTTCCCGTAGGCGAGCGCCGCCCCCGCACCGGCGGACCGCCTCCACCGGCAGTCCGAAGTGAGCCAGACCCGGAAAGATCCCGCCCCGGCTGGGGAGGAGTCGGCTACTCACTCTCATCCACAAAAACAGATACAGGTCGAGGTTCGTGCCCAGAGGCACGTCCCGCACCACCTGTCCCAACAGGTGGTTCATGCGATACACTAAAGAAGACATCAGAGCGCTTCAAGCTTTCGCGGAAGCGAGTAGGGGTACTCCACTCTACCGAAAGCCGGTCCTGATGTCACTCTTCCCGACGTACTTCACGTCCTTTTACCGGAAACTAAAGAGCTATGGCATTAGAGAGCGGATTACGGCCGATGGACGAGGCTCTCCTCCTATGTTTCGCAAACGTCATTACGGCGCACACCGGTCTTGTATTCCCGGAACACGGCAGAAAGACGCTTAACAAAGTTCTTAGCCATCGGATGCGGGCCCTCCGGCTTTCCACTCCACAGGAGTATCTTGAACTTCTGAACCATAAAGGGGCGGCTGGCGAAAGCGAGTGGGAGGAACTGACCCTTAGTCTGACCACGGGAGAGAGCTACTTCTTCCGCGACCAGGGCCAGTTCGGCCTCCTGCGGGAACGCCTGCTCCCCGAGCTGCTCCGAGAGAACAGGGAGACACGATCGCTAAGGGTGTGGAGCGCGGGAAGCTCGACGGGCGAGGAAGCTTACTCCCTCGCGATTCTCCTCCACGAGCTGTTGCCGAAGGCCGAGGAGTGGAACGTGCTCATCCTGGGTACCGACCTCAATAGCGAGGCTGTCCAGAAAGCCCGCCACGCCGTTTACCGTTCGTGGTCGTTCCGCAAAGTCGATCCCGCGATTCGGTCCCGCTACTTCCGCGAGCGACAGGACGAGTGGGAACTGGATGCGAAGATCCGTTCGAAGGTGATCTTCCAGACGGCAAACCTTTTAAAGGACGAGTATCCCGGTTTCGCATCTCCCCTGCACGACATGGACCTCATCCTCTGCCGGAACGTTTTTATCTACTTCGACAGAGAATCCACAGCCGTCGTACTGAAGAAGCTGACGGCGACGTTGCGAGAAGGGGGATATCTGCTGACGGCTCACGCCGAGCTTCAGGGCCAGGATATGTCAGGGTTGGAGACCGTAATCTACCCCGAGTCGATAGTGTATCGGCGGAGGACCGGGGACAGCGCCCCCATCTTGGTCACTCCGGTCGCTCCCGACGAAACAAGTAACACGGGCACCCGTGATTCCGTCTCCGCTCCCTTCCCATCTTTAGAGAAGACGTTTTTTCCTCCAAAAGCTCGTCAATCCGAGGTAAAGGCGGCGTTGAATACGGGCACGGCACTCCCCCAAGAAACGGGACTTGCAGCGGCTCAATCTCTTCTTGAGCAAGCCCGTTATGAAGACGCATTAGGAAAGGCCCTGGAGATCCTGGCTGGCAGCCCCCGAAGCATCCCGGCTTTGATCCTCTCGGCCAAGGCGTGCGCCAATCTCGGGCAGATCGAAGAGGCGGGGGGTTACTGCCGGCAAGCGATAGAGGCTGACCCGTTAGGGGTCATGCCTTATTATCTCTTGGCGCATTTGGCTGAGGAGAGCGGAGACTTTGAAGAAGTGGAGAGGTTGCTCCTTAAAGTTCTCTATCTCTCTCCCTCTTTTATTAAAGCTTACCTGGTGTTGGCGGCCTTCTACGAACGCGAGAAAGATATTGCACGAGCAGGAAAAATGCGCGCTTTAGCTTTGGAGAAATTGGGCGCGTTGTCTCCCGATGCGAGCATCGAGTCCTGCGACGGCCTAACCGCCAAACAACTTATGCTCCAGTTGCACTC
>JAHWJO010000681.1 GCA_019348365.1 Armatimonadota bacterium
GGAGTCGCCCTCACCCCCGCGCTTCGCGCTGGCCCTCTCCCAAGGGGAGAGGGATCTGTCGAGTTCATTCTGTAATAGGACCGAGGCAGGATAAAAGCCTACGAGAACGATGGATCGGTTACAGGTGGAGCACCAGGATAGAATCCCTTCCTCCGATGAGAAGAGTCATGCATCCCGATCCCCTCTCCCAGGATTGGGAGAGGGCCAGCGCGAAGCGCGGGGGTGAGGGCGCACCCAACTCCCCAATTATCTAACTCCCCAATTATCTACTTCGCGACTCGGCGGTATTCGGGGGTGAATCCCGCGTCCCGAGCGTAGCCCAGCACCCGCTCGATGTCGTGCTCGATGGTCGCGCCCGCCATCTGTGTCACTTCGTCCTCCAGGGGCACGTCGAAGTCGTTCGCGCCGTATTGAAGCCCGATGAGCGCGTTGGCGTTCTGGGTGAGGACACTCGCCCGGAGGTGGGGGATATTGTCGAGGTAGATGCGGCAGAGCGCAAGATGGCGGAGGTACTCCTGCGGCGAGATCTCCTCCCCGCCGAGCGCCGTGTGGTACGGCTTGTAGGTCCAGCAAAGGAAGCTGAACAGGCCGCCGTCGAGGTGCCGGTGGGCATCCTGGAAATTGCGAACCGTCTCCAGGTGCTCCAGACGCTCGTCCAGGGTTTCGTCGAAACCGATGACCATGGTGCCGGTGGTGTTGATCCCCGCTTCAAGGATGTCCCGCTGCGTTTCCATGTACTCCTTCACGGTGTACTTGAACGGGCTGTGCCGCTTGCGGAACGAATCGGCGAGAACTTCCGCGCCGCCGCCGGTGATCCATCTTACTCCGGCATCCTTGAGGATACGGAGGGCTTCCGGGTTGCTGATCCGTGAGACCCGCGCGACGTAGAGGAACTCCACCACGGTCATCGCGTAGAACTCGATCCGGTCGCCGTACCGCTCGCGGATGGAGGAGAAGAGGTCGGCGTAATAATCGATCTTCAGTTTCGGGTTGAAGCCGCCGTTGAACGCCACGAGGTCCCCGCCCGCTTCCAGCAACTCGTCGATCTTGGCGAAGATCGCCTCGCGGGGGAGGACGTACCCCTCCGGGCTTTTGGGGAGGCGGTAGAAGGCGCAGTAATCGCAGCGGGCCACGCAGACGTTCGTGTAGTTGATGATCCGCATGACGAGGTACGTGGCTGTGCCGGGGGCGTGGTAACGGTCTCGCACGACGTTGGCGAGCCGCTTGAGGTCGTCATCGGAAGCATGGAGAAAGAGCCAGCGCGCTTCATCGGATGTGATGCGCCCGCCCGTCCGCAATCGGTCTTCGATCTCTCTCAAGGGAGAAACGCCGATGGGGGAGGTGGATGCAACGGCGGCATGGATCAACGGGAGACTCGCTTTCCGAAACCTTGAATTTGGGCCCGCAGCAATGGGCGACACGGAACGTCCTGTATTCGTCTTCCTCTATTATTATGCGCCGATGACGGTGCGATTCGGAAGCCGTAAATGCCCTTGGGAGTAACTGACGTGTAAAAACCCAAAACAACACCGTCCCTTCAAAAGCAGAGGGGACGGTGTCGTGTGGGTAATGCGGAGGAAGTTTGTGAGGAGAGCCAGGCTGCCGGGAGCGTTCAGCGAGACGCCCGGCGCAGCTCCTCCGGCGACAGGCGCAGCTCTTCATCGGTATCGAGGAAGTCCACCGCGCCGCTGCTGATCTCGTAGTACGCGCCGATGACGCGGATCTTCCCGCTCTTGACCGCCGCCGCCGCCGTGGGATTCTGCTTGAGGCGGTGGACCTGGAGGCGCACGTTGGCGATCACGGCTTCCCGCATCCGCGCCTTGGCATCCCGCAATCGGGGCAGGTCGGCCACCGCCGGGGTGATGTGCTTGACCACGTAACGGATGTTCTCCGTTTCCGAGCGCAGCTGCTCCTGGGACAGCGTGGCGGCCTGCACCGCCCCGCACCCCTCATGGCCCATCACCACCACCACATGGGACTTCAGATGCGTGACGGCATATTCGAGGCTGCCCACCGTGGCCGGGTCCACGAAATTGCCCGCCACCCGGACGACGAAGAGGCTGCCCAGGCTC
>JAHWJO010000238.1 GCA_019348365.1 Armatimonadota bacterium
AAATAGATGGGTTAAACCCCTCCCCGGTACATAGAAAAGGCCGAGGGGTTGCCCCGGCCTCCTATTCTGGTACAGTCTGCCGCTCAAAGGCTGCCCAGCGAAGAATGAGCCAGTTCCAGGTGGATGAGGTAAGTATTCACGAACCCTTTCACCGCCGTCCGGGTGCAGCCCCGCAGGTCGCGCATGAGGCGGATGAACGCCTCGCCCTGGCCTACCGCCGGGCCGAGGACGATCTCCACCGATTCCAGCAGGATCATAAAAGCTTCGGTCACATCGGAGGGGGGGAAGTGCAGCGCCGCGCGGAAGTGGCTGACCCGCTCGATGAAAGCCCAGAGGGGGCCGGAATCCCCCGTTTCCAGAAGCATCGCGTAGGCGTCGAGGCATTCGCCACAGGAGATCCGCAGCTCCTCCAGCGGACGCGAGGCGTAGCTGGAGCCGGGCTGCTCCTTTATGGCTTTCGCCCAGTGATCCACCAGTTTGGAGCGATATTTTCGTAGGAGTACGGCTGTATCCAAACCTGCCGGGTGCAAAGCGGACTCCGGGGTCATCGAAGAAGAGGGTGTCAGGGAGGGAGTCGTCATCATCGGAAGTCATCACCTCAAACCGAACCCATTCGGGTCCGGGATATCATGGGAGTGTCGATATTAGATTAGACGATGTTTGTCCTCAATCGTTCCACTGATTTGGGGAGTTGGGAAATTAGGGAGTTGGGAAATTGGGGAGTTGGGAAACCCCTTCGGATGAGGAGAGCAGGAAGAGAGGAATTCAGGAAAAAAATCTACCCGCCACTCTCCGGGGGTGTAGGGGTCTTTCCCGTATACCTGAATTCCTCATTGGAAGAGCTTTTCACTACCTCAGATACCGGACTCCCAATTTCCCAACTCCCTGATTTCCCCATTTCCCAGTTTCGGGCTTATTGGATCTCTCCGGTCACCTGGAGACCGGGGCCGGGTTTCGGTACGAGGATACGGAACGCTCCGGCATCGCGGAGGGCGGCTTCGGTCTTCTCCGAATCTTTGCAGAGGGCGATGATTGTCCCTCCGGCTCCCGCTCCGGCGAGCTTCGCTCCGTACGCCCCCGAATCCCGCGCGGCCTGGATCAGATGGTCACAGGCCGGGTGCGAGCCGCCGAATCCGGCGTGTATCGCGTGGTTTTCGTTCATGTAGGAGCCCAGCGCGTCCCAGTTCCCGGCGAGGAGCGCCTTTTTGCCCATCCGCCCCAGCTCGATCACCCGTTCATAGCCCTCGATCACCGCCGGATCGCCCTCCTCCCAGCGCTGGCGGATGGGGGTGTGGGCCTGTCCGGAATGCCGCTCGACGCCGGTGGAAGCGAGGAGGAACGGCGGGTCGGGGGAAAGATGGGCGAGGGGCTCGACCGTGGCGAGGGGTTCGCCGGTGGCGGCCCCCTGCAGCCGTTCTTTGCCCCGCGTGTCGATGTAGTTTCGTCCCCCGAAGATCGTCATGTACTGGTCCTGGAAGCCGCACTGCACGCCCATGACTTCCCGCTCGATGATCCGGCACTCCTCCGCGACCCAGTGCGGCGGCAGCTCCCTCCCGATGAACCGGAGGATGGCCCCGGTGAGGGCGGCGCACAGGGCGGTGGAGCCCGCGAGTCCTGAGCTGGCGGGGACCTCGGTGCGGCAGGCCAGCGCGAAGTTCCGGTGGGGGAGATCCTCCCAGAAGTGGGTCAGTACGGCCTTGATGATGTCCAGGTAGTCCCCCGTCGGCTGGAGGTCCTCTTTCGAGGCAATAACTCCATGTACGCCGCTGCTCTCGACCTGAAGGGAGTCGGCGGGGCGGAGCGTGGCCGTAGCCCGCTCGGATAGGGACGTGGAGAGGACATTGCCGCCGTACATGTCGGTGGGATTGCCGACGATCCCGGCGCGGCCCGGACTCGACGCTTCGATCAAGGGGAGACCTCCTGTACAGGATGAGAGGATAGGATAGTGGTATAGGAGTGGAATAAGGGCACAACATTTTTTCCTATCCGTACCTGAAATTCCTCTCTTGCAGCGACAGGCGGTATCTTTCGCCCCGATACCACCCGTCTCAGGGGATGGAGGTGGTCGAAGGGAAAGCTTCGCCAGCTTCCGTCATGTACAGCACATAAAAAAACGTCCGGGCACTCTACTGCCAGAGTGCCCGGACGTTTTATTTTTACCATTGGGAACTTAACCAGTGCCTTGGCGATGGACCTCCAGCCCATCGCGTTCGGCATGACTGTTTTGCCCACAAGCGCTTCTTCCCAAACCTGCAATGCGTTCTTTAGCGGGGGATTCGCGTCGGGGGTCCATCCTTTTTGCAGCAGGGCATCCCGGAGGCGGCGGGAATCGAGGAGGAGATCCGTGGGTTTCGGCCCTTCGTTCGTCTTCCTATCCAACCAGATCCGGAGCGGGAGCTTTTTGGGCAGGGCGGCTACTTCCCGCACGATTCTCTCGTCGACCCACCAGGCCGAGGGCGAGAGGAGGGCGAGCTTGCTGAAGGCACTGGGGTACTTTATCCCAAGGTAGAGCGTCACTAACCCCCCGGCGAGGAACCGCCCAGGACGGTGTGCTTCGCCGCTTTGAGGGTGCAGTACTCCCGGTCGATGAACGGTTTGATCTCCTCCACGATCATGCGCCCGTAGAGATCGGCTTTCCCGCCGATGTTGCGCCGGGGATCTTTCATGGGGGTGTATTCGTTGATCCGCTCAACGCCGGCGTTATAAATTCCGACGATGAGGAGCGGCTCGACTTCCCCAGCCTCGATGAGCGACTGGGCTGTTTCATCCACCCGCCACTCCTGACCGGGGAGGAACGCGGTGGCGCCGTCGAAGAGGTTCTGGCCGTCGTGCATGTAGAGGACGGGATACCGTTTCTTCGGGTTCGACCCGTATCCCGGCGGCAGGTAGACGCGGAGAGTGCGAGCGGTGGGGAGGAATCGCGAGCGGAAGTTTTCATGTACGCGAAACGAGCCGGTGAGGGTGTGAGGCCGACCCGGAGTTTCCGCCGCCGGGCAGTGGCCGGAGACGAACGGAAGGGTGATCAGGCAGAACAGCAGAATCCATCGTGATGCAGGCATGAGAATCTTTCAGTGCCGGTGAAGTAGAGAAGGGTATCGAATGGCTATCCGTTCGCATTTCAAGGAGGTCCGGTACATGGTCCGTCATTTCTTTTCAGGCGATCCGGTGTCACGATATTCTGCCCACAGGCATGATACTCCCCTTCCGTTTACATCATTGCCCCTCCAGGTAAAGGAGATCGTATGAAGTTACTGATCATCGGCGGCACCGGTCTCATCAGCACGCCTCTGACCCGCCAGCTTGGGGAACGCGGGCACGACGTCACTCTCTACAATCGCGGACGGCGGGACGCGCCCCTCCCCGATGGGGTAAACGTGATCCATGGCGACCGAACGCAGCATGCGTCCTTTGAAGCGCAGTTGAGGGAGCGGGAGCCGTTCGACTGCGTGATCGACATGATCTGCTACGAGCCGGAGGACGCGCAGAGCCTCGTGCGGGCCTTTGCGGGACGCGTCGGGCACCTCATCGTCTGCTCGACCGTGGATGTGTACGAGAAGCCGCAACGCAGACTGCTCCTCACCGAGGAGACTCCCCACCATCCCGCGCCATGGGACTACGCGGTGAAGAAGGCGCAACTGGAAGAAATCCTGTGGGAATCCAGCGCACGGGGGGACTTCCCGCTCACTGTCTTCCGTCCGGGGCACTCGTACAACGACGGGGGGGCGCTCCATCACACCCTCGGCAGCCGGACCTCCTACCTGGACCGGATCTGGAAAGGCAAGCCGATCATCGTTCACGGGGACGGCAGCTCGATCTGGGCGGCCTGCCATGCGGTGGACGTGGCGGGGGCGTTCACGGCAGCGGCGGGGAATGAGATCGCATACAACACGGCTTACAACGTCGCCGGGGAGGAGTGGCTGACCTGGAACCGATATCACCGGCTCGTCGCCGAAGCGATCGGCGCGCCGGAGCCGACGCTTGTTCATATCCCGACGGACCTCCTCATCCAACTGACGGACCGGGCTTACATCACGTCCATCAACTTTCAATACAACAACGCGGTGGACAACACGGCGGCGAAGCGAGACCTGGGTTTCCGGTATACGGTGCCGTTCGTCGAGGGAGCCCGGCGGATCTACACGACCCTGAAGGAGCGGGGGCAGATCGCCAACAGCGATGAGGACCCTCTGGACGATCAGATCATCACCCTGTGGGAGCGGGTGACCTCACAGATGATGGAGGACATGGGGAAATTGGGGAGTTAGGAAATTGGGAAATTGGGGGTGAGGGCGCAACTCCCTAACTCCCCAATTTCCTAATTGGAGGAGAAGCGGCGTCCGAAGAGGAACCGATCCAGCCGCATACGCACGAGGGCTTCGATCAGAGTCCAGGTGAGGCCCAGGAGGAGAAGTCCCGCCCAGATCGGGGTCAGTGGGAGCGCATCCAGGAAAGCGGAGATACGGGGGCCGCCGAAGAAGTGCAGGACCATGGGATGGATCAGGAAGAGCGGCAGGGAGCGGTCGCCGATGCGGGCCAGGAGGGGGCCCACGCGGAGGTGTCCGGCGAGGCGGTTTGAAACAACCAGGAGGAGCGCCGCCATCCCCGTCGCGTAGAGGGTTGCGCCCGCGTTGAAGCCGAAGCTGGAGATCGGCTGGCCCTGAAGCTGCCGGATCGAGAGGGCGAAATAGAGGAGGAAACCGAAGAGGGTCCCCAGCACGAGATGGGGCCGCCATTCGCGCCAGACCTCCGGCCACGATTTCCAATTCAAGCCGATCCAGGTCCCGATCAACAGGGCTGGCAGATACCAGAGGGCGAGCGAGCCGGGAGTGGTGAACCCCCAACGGGGCGCAAATACCGAAGCATGGAGATAAAAGACGCCGATCTGGAGGAACGCGCTCAGGAGAAGAAGCCGGCCAAAAGTCAGCCGGCAGCGTCGGAGACCATAAAACAGGACCGGGAAGGCGAGGGAAAATTGCAGCAGCACCGACATGAAGTAGAGGTGGTAGTACGCCTTGCCCCAGACGAGATTTCGTATCCACTGCGAGGGGTCCACCAGGACCGCCGGCCCGGTCAGGGATGCGCCCCATGGGAGCGGGGTGGTACGAGAGATCACGTCCGAGCCGATTTTGAGCACGTAGAGGCGGAAACCGAGATAGAGCAGGGACCAGACGAGATACGGCCAGAGGGTGCGTTCCCCGCGACGGAGGTAGAACCGCTTCCAGTCGGGGGCGGACCTGGACGCGAGGCTGCGGGCAAGCAGCAGCGCCGAGGCGAGGAGGAAGGTCGGGACCGCGAAATGGAGGACGCGGTTGGTCAGGACCATCGCCCACCATTCCGGCGCGTCGGGGACGGCGAACTTGCGCGCGGAATAGGCCAGCAGGTGATGGATCATCACCTCCAGGATGCCGATCCCCTTCAGGATATCGAAGGTGAGATCGCGCCGGGAAGCCGTTTGCGGCGCCGGGTCACGCTCCGGGTGCGCCGCCGGTGCGTCTTCCGGTCGGAAGTCGGGGTCCTGTCTGGGGTCCTGAGTGGCAAGCATGGCACCCTACTTATCGGCAGGAGGGCGAAAGTCTAAAGGCTTGAAATAAAGGTTGTATACATGACGTTTATCCCCCCCATCATAACCCGACGCTGGAAAAGATGGAAGTGACGGAGGAAAACAGATAAGATAGGAGTGAGACGGATCCCGTACCGCCGAAAGTCGGGATCGGTTTTCAGACTCCGAAGGGGCCCCACAGAGTTCGACCGGGACTTCTTCCTTAAATTGAGACAGGGAGACCCAGTTTGACGACGACCAGAAGAACATCCGGTTTCACGCTCATCGAGCTGCTGGTGGTCATCGCGATCATCGCCATCCTTGCGGCGATCCTTTTCCCGGTCTTCGCCAAAGCGCGGGAGCGGGCGCGGCGTACGACATGCGCCAGCAACCTGAAGCAGCAGGGGATCGCGCTCCTCAACTATACGGAGGATTGGGAAGGCACGCTCCCCAACTCACCGGACATCGGTGCGGCCGGGCAGACTCCGCCGAACAACCCCAGCCCGAATTCGCGGCAGTACTGGGTAAAGCTGTTGCCCCACATCAAGAGCAAAGACGTGTTTCGCTGCCCCAGCGATTACGGGAATCCGGAAGGGAACCTGGATAACTACTGGGAGTATTTCGGGACGTCGTACCAGTGGCGCGGGTCCGAAGGCCGGGTGCCGGGGTATCCGCAGATCAATCTAAACGAGATGGCGCTGGGAGACATCACAAACCCGACGGAGACCGCCGCGCTTCGGGACGGTCTGGCGTGGCACCAGGCCAAGGGCGGCGGGGTTTCACAAGCCCAATGGAATCGATCCGATAACGGCTCCAACTGCCTGTTTCTGGACGGGCACGTGAAGTTCCATTTCGGCACCGCGTATGCGTGCGGCATACCCTGAGGGATTCTTTGCTATGGAAGGTGGTAAAGTAAACCTGTCGAGATATAAGAGAAGCCTGCTCCCGATGGGGGGCAGGCTTCTTTATATCTGTGTAGGTGTTTCGGAAATTACGCTGCCCGGCTGATCCTCGCCTGAGCGCTACCGGAGCCGAGGGGGGCAGGGATGAAGTCGCCGTGGGCCTCGATCAGGTCGTCCCCCAGGCTCCAGATCTCGTCCAGCGTCAGCTCAGCGGTGTTCTGGGATCAGGTGCGAGTATAATAAAAATAGAGTACGGAATGCGGCTGAACAGGAGATATAAGATGTATGAACACATTTCCATAGATCCGCGCGTCTGCCACGGCCAAGCCTGCATCCGGGGCACCCGAATTCCCGTCCATCAGATCGTACGGATGCTGGCGAATGGAGACACGATAGAAGAGTTGCTGATCGAATACCCCTCCCTGAAACGGGAGCAGATTCTGGGAGCGCTGGATTACGCGGCATCGCTGGCGGAAGAACAGGTCACTCCTCTCGAAGCGGTAGGTTGAGAGGGTCTCCGTCTTGAACATCTTCGTCGATGAAAATATTCCCCGGATGACCGTCGAAGCTTTACGTGCCTCCGGTCACAGGGTTCTCGATCTCCGGGGCACCATAGAGGAGGGGCTCAATGATCTGGACCTCTGGCGGAAGGTCAAGCAGGAGTCAGCCCTCCTCATCACCACGGATAAAGGCTTCACGGAGCATCGGAACGAGGCGCACGGGGGTGTCCTGGTCATACGGCTGCGGCAACCCAACCGATGGAAGATCCACGAGAGGGTGATGGGAGCGATCCTCCAGTTTGAAGCCGGCGAATGGCCCGGTCTCACGGTAGTTGTGA
>JAHWJO010000014.1 GCA_019348365.1 Armatimonadota bacterium
CTTAAGAGCAAGTCTGAACCGCATGAGAGAGTCTGCGTAAGTCCTATACGGATGAGATGCGGATCGAGGAAGGAGGGAGAAGATGAGCGCCTATCCGGAGCTATTGCCGGAGATCGAGATCACCCGGCTGGAGGACGAGCCTTTCGAGGTGGAGTACAGGGAGCTGCGCTGGTGGTTCATCGTGCCGGAGGTCGGGCAGCGCCGCCGCTGGGCGACGTACGACTTTCCGGAGCGCCGGATCTCGACGATACGGTTCCTGGAAGGAGTCGATACGGGGCAGGTCCACGAGAAAGTGTGCTGCGAAATCCGTCTCCAGGTCGAATTGGATACGCACTGGGGGGTCGAGCGGGAGTCGTACGCTTACGGCGCCATCGAAGGCGGCATGGCCCGGTGGTACGCGTGGTGGCATATCAGCGATCAGTTGAAGCTCTACACTTACCGTGATCCCCACTTCGCGCACGACTGGGGCTCTTCCCCGGTGCGGATCGTCGATGCCGGGTTTTTCCGGTGGCAGGATGATACGGCGTTTGAAAAAGCGAGCCGTCCCTGGGACGATCCGCTCGTCGATCCGATCGGGGCCGGGGTCTGTCGAGTGCGGGTCGGGGACCGGTCGTACCGCTGCCTGCGCACAATCGAAGTGGATGTGGAGGAGACGGAGCGGGGGACTCTCATGGAGGCCTTCATTGAGGAGTCGGGCCGGACCGTCTTCTGCCGCCGCTACAACGCGCCGAATTACCCTCTGGGGGAGCAGGAGGCCCGGACGGTGCTGAAAGAATCGCTCACGCTCACCTGCAACGGGACTCCTTACTACCTCTGGTACGCGGATCTCCCGGAGGACGTATTATGAACCCCATCCCGTACCCCTGAAGGGATTCACGGCTCGCCGTTTCAGGCTGTAAGAAACCCGTCCCTTCACCCCGGCTTCTCCGGCAAACCGCCGGGGAGACGAGGCGGAGGGCCGTTTCGTTCCACCGGGAATTCAGAACGCCGCTGTGATCTCGGCCAGGCTGCGACGGAATTCCGCGCCGGTCAGGTCTCCATACAGGGGCGGGAACGCCTCGATCTTCTCCCGCAGCTCGCCTTCGCAGAGGAGCAGGTATTCGGTGATGGCCTGGGCAGTGCCGGTGGGGGCGTCTTCCCGCACGGCGCGCCGCCACCAGTCCGCCAGGAACTCCCGCAGCCGGTGCGCGACCCGGTCCGCAACGTGCAGCTCGTTCAGGTGATTCTGGACGCGTGTGAGGGTGTCAGCCAGGGGGTCTACGAGACCCCCGAGCGGCTCGCGCAGGAACTCCAGGGCGTAGCGGAACCGCATCGAGTCGGTGCGGAGGGCGCGGAAGATCTCCAGCGGCGCGTCGGGAAGGAACGGTTCGTAAGCCCGGACCCGCCCGTACTGCTCCCAGAGGATTCCCGGAGCCGCGTGCCGCACCCGAACGGCTCCCGGAGAGAGGGAGGAACCCTCCCATTTGACATCAAGATCAGGAAGATTCAGGAAGCGCTCCAGGTTCTCTTTTAATTCCCGGAAATCCCTGCCGAGGAGAAATTCCGCCATCTCATGGTGACAGGCCTGCCGCCGCTTCTCCCACGCAGCCAAAAGTGGCTCGATCCTTTGAGAGTCGATCTGCTCGTGCCTGGCCGCATCGTGACGGGCTTTTTCCAGCAGGATGTCGAGGTCGCGCACGGGGCCGAGGAGGCGCGCGGCGCGCTTGAGCCCGGATTCCAGGCGGCGGGCCTCCTTCTCCGGCAGGCAGGGGCCGAACAACCGGAGTGCCATGCGGAGCCGCCGGGTCGCTGCATGCATCTCCTGGAACGCATCGCTCTCTTCGCCTTCGAGCATCCCCATATCATTCGCTCGCAGCCGCTCGTAGTAAAACCGGAGCGTCTTGCGCGCGGCCTCGGCCATGGGGTCATCGGGGGAGATTCCCGGATGTCTCTCGCCCGGCTCCCGTGCAGGGGCTTCGGTGACCGCTTCAGAGGGAGCTGTCGAAATCTCCTGCTCGACGACTACGACCACGAAGGCTTCAGCTTCTTCCATGGCTTCTCTGCCTTCGGCGGGGTCAGCCTCCTCAGCCTCGACCTGACCGATCTCGACCTGTTCGAGCGGTGAATCCGATTCCAGAAGGCCTGCAGTTTCCGGTTCGGCGGGGACGATCTCAAACATCACATCCATTACGGTTGGAAGGATCTCGGCCATTGCCTCTTCATCCAGAGGGGCAAAGGAGGGGGTGTCATCTCCATGCGTAGGAGCCTCGTCCTCAGTCCCCTCATCGGAGGGAGTAAGAAGCTCGTCCACCTCGTTGGAGGGAGTGAGAGGCTCGTCCACCTCATCGGAAGGAGTGAGAGGCTCGTCCATCTCTTCATCGGCAGGGACGCGGTCGGACTCTTCCTCCTCCACCGGCAGTGGAGGACTTATGTCGTCGATCCAGTCATCCTTATCCAGAGCATCATTTTCCAGGTCCTCCAGAGCAGCGCCCTCTGCCCTTGTATCCCCCCGCTCTTCATCAAGGGCGGCAGCCTCTTCGTCCTCTACCATGTCGGTTTCGATAGCGTCCTCGTCTGCGTCGGCTCCGATGATTTCTTCCGTCTCAGGAGTCACGTCGGTTTCGGCGCTCACCTCTTCGACAGGATCGGTGATCTCATCAGCCGCTTCAACGGAAACATTGAGAATATCCTGAGCATCGGTAGCTGCTTCCGATTCCAGGATGGAGGAATCGGTATGCTCTTCCAGTTCCCCCTCCGCTTGCTCCACCCTCTGCTCTTCCGACTCGGCATCCAATTCGTCGGAAAGGGTTTTACCCCCGGAAGTCTCTGTGGGGAGGGCCTCGGCCATGGCTGCTCCTGAGTCCTGCGAGGCCGCCGCTGCGGGCTCCGGCGGCAGCGCCACTTCAGGAGAGTCAGGGGCGGAGGGTCCCGCTTCCCCCTCCGCAGCCGCCTCCGCCTTGTGCATGATCGGGCGGTCGGCGCTGTACACGCGGAGAGGGTGGGAGAAGAGATCGTTCCAGCGTTGGGCTTCTTTCCGTGCGCGCTCGGTCTCGTCATCGGCGTGAGGGCCGTCCACGATGAGGTAAGCCGCGTCGCTCCCCATTTCGGCGGAGAGGATTCGGCTCGTTTGGGTCCGGGACACGTCGAGCGCATCGCCCACTCTCAGCAGCGCGGACAGGGCCAGCGTCTCTCGTCGAAGCGTTTCCGGGAGCGCCGTAAAGACCGGCTCTTCGTCCGGGCGGACCTCCTCGCCGTTAAACCTGACGATGCAGGCCAGCATGTCCCGCTCGAGGAGGCTGTAACCGGCCAGCGTGTCCGAAAGGAGGAGGTCCCGCCCGGCGGCGTGGGGGTTTTCGGAATCATCGGCATAACCGATCTCGTGGAGCATCGCGGCGGCTTCGAGGAGATACCGGCAGCGGGACGGCAGGCCGTGAGCTTCCGACAGGTAATCGAAGAGGGCAAGGGCCACCGCCGCGACATGCCGGGCGTGTGCCAGGTCCACTCCGAACCGGGCGCAGAGCTGCTGCACGGTAACGGGCGGCCTGACGACGGAGGGCGAGGAAAAAGAGGGCAGGTCCAGGCTCACGGGGCTCGCCGGGACTTCCAATGGGAGCCCAGGAGTGAACGGTTCGGGGATGAGGAAGGTCGGGGAAAACGTCTCCGGGACGGGGGGAGCCGTCGAAAACATCTCCCGATCCAGCTTCGGAGGGGGAACGGGGAGAGGTTCATCCCCTCTTAAATCTTCATCCACGAGGGAAGACTCACCGCCTCCCGGATCATCATCCGCGATGGAAGACTCCTCCATCAGGGCGAGCGCGATCTCGAATTTGGAGCGGGTCTCGGGCAGCAGGCCGTAGCCGCGCAGGTGCTCGTCCATCGCCTGGAGGTCTTTCGGCGTGCCTCCCTCCATCAGTTCCACCTCAACGGTGTAGCCCTCGATGAGGGCATCGCCCGTTTCCATCTCCACCTCATCGATGGAGAGCATGGCGATGATGCGGGCCTCCTTCTGCACGAAGCGCAGGGTGCGGTCCTGGCGGATGACGAGGAGCTCGATGAGGGGTTTTTCGGCGGCGATGCGGAGGATCAGCTCCCGCGCTTGCTCGTGCGGCCAGTCACAGGGGGAGAGGTCCGGCGGGCATTCGAATTCGTACTCTTCGCGGAGATGGACCGGGCCTTCGGTGTATCCCCGTCCTTTGAGGGTCACGAGATCGACGTCGTTGAGCTTCCGGGTCCGGAAGGCGTACCCGGCGCGCCAGAGGTCGCGTTCTGGGGTGTCGTAGTAGCGGTCCTCGACGCGCTGGGAGGGGGCCGGGAGGAGGAGGGCATCACCCAGAATGGTCGTGTTCAGCAGGCGGGCGATCTGCTCGGGGTCCGCCGAGATGTACTTGGCTTCGATCTCCAATGGGTATCGTTTCCTCTGAAGAGCGGTGTCAGTGACGAGAAGGGATCCGGGTAAAGGGTGTCATCCAATAGGCATACAACTCAACATGCATAGGCGGAAGCGGGCATGCAACCGACCTTCGACTCCATGATAGAAGAGGGATAAAAAATAAGGAAGCCGGGAATCCAGAGAGGAAGAGATGGCACCTCATCCGTCCTGGATTCCCGGCTTCCGTAATTGCATTGAAGAAGTGGAGGCGCCGGGAATCGAACCCGGGTCCAAAGAGCCTTCTACAGTCGCGTCTACAAGCTTAACCTGCGTATTGATGTCGCCCGGAAGACGCCCACAGGCGGGCTGCATCCGGACCATCCCACCTGAAATGTCCTGAGCGCCCGGTGGGCGGAGACGCTCAGTAAGCCGGGAAAGCGGCGCCTCTGCAGATGAGAGACGGCGCGTGAGGCGCGCCCTCCGCCCGGCGGGGAGAACGCGCCTGCCTTCAGGGACTAAGACTTAAAGAAGCTTAGGCCGCGAGGGCGTAGGCACCAGAGTTGGTGTTGGCATTTATTGGTTGTGCCCCTTTTAACGTGGCCTGGGGCGCCACGGCTTGCAACGACTGCGTCACAACTCCCTGTCGAGGCCTGTCGCCCCCCGATGGGTGATCCCTCTCTTGAGGAGGAATCGTCGAGCATGATCGCCCTTTTATTCTATCAGATTCGGGGAATAAGTCAAGACGCATTACGCTCGGTCGGCGCGGAAAGGCCTCTGTCGATAGGGCAGGAGGAGATCTCCCGAACCCCAGGGCCGGACTCTCCAGCTCCCCAATTTCCCAACTCCCCAACTTCCCAATTAATACCGGTCGGGGATGAACATGTGGGGGTGGCGGTGGGGGAAGAGCGTGGCGAGGATCCGCCGGGTGCGCTCCTCCGGCGCGGGGTTCAGGCGCGCCAGGAGGTCGTCCGGGGGGAACGCGCCCAGCGCCAGCCGCGCGAGCGTCGTCTGGGGCATATGAACCGTTGTGACGTTCAGGGCCGGCAGCGGAGCGGCGGAATCCGCGACGGCGATCCTCTCCGGCGTGACGTTCAGAGTTGCCTCTCCGATGTCGGTTCGGAAGCGGAGCGCGCCCGTGAAATCGGCCTTTGCCGCCGCGTAACGGGCCTCCAACTCCGGGACGAGGGAGGACAGCAGCCGTTCGACGTTCAGCACCCGCGCCATCGAGTCAGCGGCGAGGGAGTAATTCTGCATGAACCCGGCATGGTGATGCCGCGCCGCATCGGCGATGGGCCCTTCCGGAGGCAGGGACAACAGGATGCGCCGGATCTCCTTCCCGTTCTGACGCGCTTCCTCCCCGGCCCAGGCGTGAATCACCGCCAGGATCGTTTCCGCCGCCGCCGGCCCGTCCGCCATCACCTCCGCCAGGACGAGCGCATCCGGGTGATGCGGCCCCAGCTTGTCCTTGATGTACCAGAAGTGCGCCCCCCGCCATGCGTAGGCCGATACCTCGCCCGACGGGTTCACCGCCACCCGGCATGAGTCGGCGGCGTTCGGCTCCGCCGTCTTCCGCAGCTGGGACCAGATCCCCGACTCCGGCAAGCGACGGACAACCCCCACCGCACGCGCCGTGTTCTGCTCGTAAAGCCTCTGAGTGGCGGGGAGGTCCGCCGTCTGGAAGGGGCGCACTTGCCAGCCCTCGGGGAGCGGCGTATCGGGGAACGAGGGGAGATACAGGAGGTGCTCCGGCCCGGCGGTAACGTACCCGAATTTGGGATAGAAGTTCGGGATGCCGTAGAGCATGGTGAGAGCGGCGTCGCGCCCGGCCATCCATTCGACGGTGGCCTCCAATAGCTGACGGGCGTAGCCTTTGTTGCGGCGCTCTTCCGCCGTGCCCACCCCGCCGATGCCGTCCATCCGCACTTCCGCCGCGCCGACGCGGATCGTGAAGGGGAGGATCCAGAGGCGGCTGACGGCATCGCCCTCCGCCCAGAGCTCCGCGCGGGTGCTGAGGCCGTCGGGCTCGGGGGTGAACGTGACTTTGAGTTCGGGCGGGAGAAAGGTCATGGCGCGCTCCTGTGGGACAATCGTAATTTCGGATGCTATATCGAAGGGAGGAGGTGGGGTGATAAGGAACGTTGCCCGATAGGAAAGCTCACATCAGGTGGATTCTACTTGAACTGCATGATCGCTTCATGATGATAAGGGTGATGAGGATCTTCGGGCGGTGTGGGGGATTCTTGTATATCAAAAATCTCTACGCTGGAAGCAAGGATAAATCCGTCCATTCCCCAGGTGTAATTCTCTAATTTCGTGAGGATCATGTCTTGCTCAACCGTGAAATCGATGCCGTAGAGGTCGTTCGCATACATACGCAGGGTGGCTTCCTTCACTCCGGACCATCGGAGGGTAAATCGAGTCGACCGGCTCTCTTCATCGGATTCTGAAATTAAGTCACTGTAGTCCAGTGTGAGGGAGATGGCTTTCTGATCAAAACTCATCTCGAAGCAACGAACCACCGCATCATGAAGAGTGGGCCAGTAGCCGTAGATCTCTTTCAAGGGTTGAGCCCCTGGGATCGACTCCCAGACGGTAGCGGTTTGATCCTGAGTAGATAATGGCATCTCCGATTAATCCCGCCCGGAGAGGGCGCGCTGCACCTCGCGGTTCCGGTCCCGCTCGGCGATGGTTTCCCGCTTGTCGTACAGCTTCTTGCCCCGGCCCACGCCGATCTCCAGCTTCGCGAAGCCGTTCTGCAAGTAAATCGACAGGGGGACGAGCGTCAGGCCGCGCTGCTGCACCTTGCCGTACAGGCGGCCGATCTCCCCTTTGTGGAGGAGGAGTTTCCGGGTGCGGCGGGAGTCCACATTGAACCGGTTCCCCTGCTCGTACGGCGCGATGTGCATGTTCATCACCCACGCCTCGCCGTCCCGGATGAGGGCGTACGCGTCCTGAAGGTTCACCTTCCCGTCGCGGATCGACTTGATCTCCGTGCCCGTCAGCACGAGCCCGGCGTCCACCGTATCCTCGATCTCGTAGTTGTACCGCGCCTTGCGGTTCACGGCAATCACTTTGCGCCCGCTCAAATCCGTGGCCTCCTCCCCGTTCGTCTAAACGAACGAATTATAACCGGAGGGGCGGCGTTTACAAAGGCGCGATGCCCTCCGGCGCACTCCAGGGAAGTATTGCCCGGTCCCCCGGAGCCCCTACTTCTCTTCGTTTGCGGACAACAGCTTCGCCAGAATCCGCTTCAACGTTTCCGCTTCCTCGTCGGAGAGGTGGCGGGCGAAATGCTCGACGGTGGCGCGGGCATAGCCGGGCCACGACTCCCGCAACGCCGCTTCTCCCGCATCGGTCAGCACGGCAAACGACCCCCGGCGGTCCGACGGGCACGCCTCGCGCCGCAATAATCCCGCTTTCTCCAGCCGGTCCACCAGCCGGGTCAGCCCGCTGCGGCTGAGCAGCACCGCGTCCGCCAGCTCGCTCATCCGCAGGCGGCGGTCCGGCGCTTTGTCCAGGCTGAGGAGCACGTCGTACCATTCTGTGGGGATCTGGCCGGCTTCCGTCACCTGCTTGTTGATCCGGTCGATCACCCGCGCATGCGCCCGCAGGAACAAAAACCAGGCCTCATGCTGGGGGTCCTTGAGTTCTATTTGCTTATTCATCAAGAATTTCTCCCGAAATTTTCAAAATATAGTTGCAATCGCAATCAATACCTATTATATTAGTTGTGTGAGCACTATTTGCTTGCACAACTATAGGATACAGGGAGAATAAAATGGTTTCAAGAATCTCGCGAGACGAACTGAAAGACCGGCTGGACCGCACCATCCCGACGACCCTCGTGGAGGCGCTGCCCCCCATGTATTACGAGGACGCGCACCTGCCCGGAGCCCTCAACATCAACCACGACCAGGTGGACGCGCTCGCCCCGACCCTCCTGCCCGACAAGGATGCGGAGATCGTGGTGTACTGCGCCAACACCCCCTGCCCGAACTCCGAGCTGGCGGCGGAGCGGCTCGCCCGGCTCGGCTACACCCGCGTCTTCGAGTACGTCGAGGGGAAGCAGGACTGGATCGAGGCGGGATACCCCACCGAGAGCGGCCCCGCCCCCTCCCCTGCGCCGGAGGCGAAGCCGGAGACTCCTGAGACGAAGGCGGACACCCGCGAGCAGGTCCGGCAGCTCGTCGCCCTCGTCGAGCAGGGCCGGTTCCTGGACGCCTTCGACGCGTTCTACGCCGACGACGTGACGATGCAGGAGAACGGCAACCCGCCGACCGTGGGCAAGGCGGCGAACCGCACGCGGGAGGAGCAGTTCGTCGGGTACGTGGCGGAGATCCGCGAGAACCGCGCCGCGTCGGTGATCGTGGACGGCGACCGCTCCGTTATCAACTGGGTCGCGGAGTATACGGGGGTGGACGGCAAGCGCCTCCGGTTCGACCAGGTCGCTCACCAGACCTGGCGGGACGGCAAGATCATCAGCGAGCGCTTCTTCTACGACTCCGCCGCACTCGCCTGAGTCGAAAAACAGCCTTCAAACGAAAAGACGCCGAGCTTCTCTGCGAAGTTTCCGGCGTCTTTTCGTTGATTTTAGGGAGGTTCAGGGAGGGAGGGTCAGTCCGTCGGGCGTACCGTCACGACCGGGGGCTCGATCACACGCCCGTCGGCGGGGGCGCGCTCGCCGTTGCCGTCCATCGGCTCCGGCATGGGCGGCGGGGCCCCCTCCGCCTCCAGCGCCCACTCCAGCACCTGCTTCACGTCGCCCGCAAAGTGGAACGTCATCTCGTCCTTGATCTCGCGGGGCACGTCTTCGTCCACGTCCTTCCGGTTGCGCTCCGGCAGGATGACGGTCCGGATGCCCGCCCGGTGCGCCGCCAGCACCTTCTCCTTGATCCCCCCCACTGGCAGCACCCGGCCCGAGAGCGTCACTTCCCCCGTCATCGCCACCAGGGGCCGGTCCTTCCGTCCCGTCAGCAGGGAGACCAGCGCCGTCACCATCGTCACGCCGGCGGAAGGGCCGTCCTTCGGGATTGCGCCCGCCGGGACGTGGATGTGGAGGTCGGCATCGGAGAAGAAGCGGGCCGGGATGCCCAGCTCTTCGGCGTGGGAGCGCACCCACGAGAGCGCCGCCTGCGCGCTCTCCTTCATCACGTCGCCGAGCATCCCCGTCAGCACGAGGGTCTTGCGGCCCGGCATGAGGGTCGCTTCGACGAACAGCACGTCGCCGCCCACGGGGGTCCACGCGAGGCCCGTCGCCACGCCGGGCACGCGCACGCGGTCCTTGATCTCCTCCGCCTCGAAGCGGGGCGCGCCGAGGTACCGCCGCACCGCCTCCTCGTCGATGACCGCCTTCTCGTCGCGTCCCTCGGCGAACTCGCGGGTCACCTTGCGGCAGAGCCGGGCGATCTCCCGCTCCAGGTTCCGCACCCCCGCTTCGCGGGTGTACCCCCGCACGACCATCCGCACCGCGTCGTCGGTGAACGCGATGTTCTCCTCCGAAAGGCCGTGCTCGGTCATCTGCTTGGGGATGAGGTGCTGCTTCGCGATGTTCTTCTTCTCCTCCTCGGTGTACCCCGCGATCTCGATGATCTCCATCCGGTCGCGCAGGGGGCCGGGAATGGTTTCGAGCTGGTTGGCCGTGGTGATGAAGAGGACGCGCGAGAGGTCGAACGGCACGTCGAGGTAATGGTCGCGGAAGGTGGAGTTCTGCTCCGGGTCGAGCACTTCGAGGAGGGCGCTGGTCGGGTCGCCCCGGAAGTCCTGCCCGATCTTGTCCACCTCGTCGAGGATCATGACGGGGTTGTTCGACTCGGCGCGGCGGATGCCCTGAATGATCTGCCCCGGCAGCGCGCCGATGTAGGTACGGCGGTGGCCCCGGATCTCCGCTTCGTCCCGCACGCCGCCCAGGGAGATGCGGATGAACTTGCGGCCCAGCGCTTCCGCCACGCTCCGCCCCAGTGACGTTTTCCCCACGCCCGGCGGCCCGGCGAGGCAGAGGATCGGCTGGCGGATCGCGCCGTCCTGCCGGAACTTTCGGACGGAGAGGTACTCCAGGAGGCGGTCCTTCACCCGCTCCAGGCCGAAATGGTCCTCATCGAGGGTCTGCTTGACCTGCGGGATGTCGAGGTTGTCCTGGGTCGCTTTGTTCCACGGCATGGCGAGGAGCCAGTCGAGGTAATTACGGGCGACGGTGTACTCCGGCGAAGCGGCGGGGATGCGGGAGAGGCGGCCCAGCTCGCGGTCGGCCTCGCGGCGGGCCTCTTCGGGCATGCCGCTCTCCTCCACGCGCTCCCGCAGCTCGTCCACCTCGGCCCCGGTATCGTCCGCATCGCCCAATTCCCGCTGGATCGCCTTCAACTGCTCGCGGAGGTAATAATCGCGCTGGGTCTTGCTCAACTCGCCGGAAACCTGGGACTGAATCTGGCCCTGAAGCTCCAGCATCTGGGCTTCGCGGGTGAGGAGGGCGAGGAGTCTCGTCAGCCGCTCCAGCACGAACGGGGTTTCGAGAAGGTCCTGCTTGTCCGCATTCGCAACGGGGAGGTTCGCCGTGATGAGATCGGAGAGGATCCCGGCGTCGGGCACGCTGTCCGTCGCGCCGACGAGGTCGTCCCGCAGGTTGGGGGAGAGCTGTACCACCCGGTCGAACGCCTCGCCGACGGCGCGGCGGAGGGCTTCCAGCCGGGCGCGGTCTTCTTCTTCCGTCGGGTAGGCGGAGGGCAGGGGGCGCACCCGCGCCTGAAGGTACGGCTCGGTTTGAAGCGTCTCCCCGAGCTCGATCCGCTCGACGCCCTGAAGCATGAGCCGGATGCCGTCCGGGAGCTTGAGCATCATGCGGATGTAGGCGGCGCAGCCCACGCGGTGCAGGTCCTCGATGCCGGGGATCTCCACGCCGGGATCCCGAACCGTGCTCACCCCGATAAAGCGGTTCCCCTTGGCCGCCGCCTCGTCGACGAGGGCCACCCAGTTCTCTCGCGCGATATGGAGGGGCGCCATCATGCCGGGGAAGAGGACGATGTCTCGCAGGGGGAGGATATTCAGCACCTCCGGAATCGGCGGGAGGTTATCTTCCGGGCCATTGCCAGGCGCGACTCCTCCGGCGCTCTCCCCCGCCTCGGACGCGGAGAGGGTTCCGGCGGCGTCCGGGCTTTCCTCCGCAGGGAGGCTGTCCGTCGTCTCTTCCGCCGTCGGCGTTCCGGGTTCATCGGCCATGCGCTCGCTCCTTCACAAACTTTTTATGAGTAGGGTATCGGAGAATCGCGGGTCTCTCCGGCAGGAGATCTCCCCCCCCGGTCATCCGTCCTCTTTGCTCCGCCCGTTGTCCCCAACGTCTTATCCAGAGGTCTTACCCGCCCCCGACGGGGATCATTCGGGGTTCCTCCGGCGGACGCTTGGGGAGCTCGATCCGGAGGAGCCCGCTCCGGTAGGTGGCGGACAACCGTTCCCGCTCGAACTTCACATCGGTGGGAAGGGGAACGACCCGTTCGAAGGGGCCGAAATGGATCTCCAGTTGGTGGCATCGGGTGCGCGCTCCGTCCTCGCCGGGTTCCTGCCGATGCCCGGCGACGACCAGCGCCCGGTTGTCGGCGGTGAGCGTGATGTCGATCTGGCGGCTGATCTCCTCTTCGGAAAGTCCGGCCAGCTCCACCAGCACGAGGAGCGCATCCTGCGTCTCGCACACGTCCACGCGCGGCTGCCAGAACGGGCCCCGGGTGGGATCGCGATCAAACCGGCGGAGCGCGTCGCGGGTCATCCGCTCCATCTCCTGCTCCATCTGCCGGAATAAGCTGTCAAACGATTTCGACACGGTCGCCCCCAACGTCGGTAACATCCCCAAAACGAATAACGAATGAAATCATGATTTCGCGCGTTGTTCCCGCCGCGCCGTGCTCATTATACCCGCGTGAAAAATGGGAGATCAAACGTCGTGACGCTTTCGCTCTCGCGTTGTCTCCGCCATGGCGGGAGTATTCCCGCCATCATGAAGTCATGACGGGATTCCGCGACATTTGTGGAAATCCAGGCGGTGAGGCGATTAATTCGGGGCAGACGGGTAAATAAGAGAGAAGGTTCCAGGGAAGGCGCGTCGATGGGGCCCATGCAGGCGGCACGAGGGATTGAGCGCTTGAGGGGAGAGTGCCCCTAACGGCTTCCCTTCCGGTGAGAACGAGAGGTCTTTATGGCAAACGACTCATCCAAAGCAGAAGTCCGCGCGGAAGCGGTTCAGGAGCTCCTCTCCGGGCTGGAGTATCCCGCCAGCCATGGCGACGTGATGCGCCATGCGCGGGAGAAGGAGGCTCCGTACGAGATGATCTCCGCTCTGGAAAAGCTTCCGGATCAGAATTTCCTGAGCGCCCTCGAAGTGGCCCTGGCCGTCCGAACGGTCCAGTTCTACGACGATGAAGGCGTTGAGCGTTGAGCGTTATGCGTTCCCCAACTTCCCCATGTTGAAAGGAGTCACCGATGGCAGCGATAGACAAAGAAGTGCTGGCGTATCCGGACACCCTGCTGGTGTACCTGGACGGGATCGAGTACCCGGCGCACAAGCGCGACCTGATGCGGTACGCCCGGGATCACGACGCACCGGAGGACGTGATGGAGGACCTGAACCGACTGCCGGACCAGCGGTTCGATACCTGGGCGGAGGTCACGGCGGGCCTCGGCGTGCCGGGATAGCGGGAAGTGGAGAGAAAGGAAATCACCTCCCGAAGATATAAAGGACGATCCTACCTCTCGAAAGAGAGATCAGGATCGTCCTCTCCTTCGGAGGAGAACGAAAGGCGGAGCGGCACGGCGACGCTGCTGCGTTGCCGGGAACCGTTTCACCCTCGTAGATGATAGAAGTAGACGAAACCGATCTTCTCCTCCGGCAGGATGGACCGAAGGATCTCCTCCACTTCTTCTTTCGATCTGCCGCTCGAAATCACCGTTCCTTCCAGCAGGGCGAACCAGGCGTTGCTCAGTCCCAGTTCTCTGAGGCGACGGCCCAGAACGCGAGCGTGGTGCTTCCCCCTCTCCTGATGATATAGCGTTCGCAGCTCCAGGCTCTTCTCGATCAACTCTTCGATCTCTTCCCAGTAGCGCTCGCGGTTGGCCTCGTTCTTCAGGTAGAACCGGAGCCGTTCCGCATCGCCCTGCTCTTCCTGAGGCGGAGTGAACGGGAGCGAGGTGATGATTCCGTATCTCGCCTTGGCTTCCTGATAATCGGCATTCAGGCTTTCCCGAAGGCCGGGGCCGAAGTACACCTGATACGGGGCGAGCATGCCGTCGTAGATGATCTGTCCCTTGAAGGGCAGCAGAACGGCATTGACCATGAGGGGTACGTGATCGCCGAACATCTCTTCCAGATCATCCGTGAGGGAGAGTACGCCGTAAGCCCGGGCCGGCGTGCTTTGATCCAGGAACACCGCGTATTTCTTCAGGTGGCGCACCAGATAGAACGTTCCCGGCAGGGCATCTTTCCATCCTCGCACGATCTCAAGCTCTTCATCGGAGAAATGCGAGGGATTATCCGCCGTAAAAGAGTCGATCAGGTGCAGGTGCTCATACAGGGCGTTCCGGATCTTCCCTTTTCTCTCCAGCGGCAGTTTCATGAAATCCTCCACCGAGGGTGTGGGGGTGGGATCCACCTGGAGCTGTTGGTTCACATAGATCAGCAGAGCGGGATGGAGTTTGTAAAAGAGCGCAAGATCCTCCTCCGAAAGCGTCATTGGCCGTCTCCCTGAAACGTGATGATGAAACCCCGGCAGCCGAATTCATCGTGGCGGATACGGTCGCCGGTAGCATCTATTTCTCTTTCGGGGAGTCGAACTTCCTGTCGTCGATAAAGAGCAGACCTCTCCCTCCACCTTCGACTGGCCATAATGGAAGAGTGAACCCTTCCCCAACGGAGAGCCCCGCCCCTTGAGTATGGCGCTATCGCTATCGCAAGAACCCCCAACGACGACCGTCCGCCACCCACTCGGCTACCCCGTGACGGTGGGGGAGTTCTGGACCGCCCGCCAGCGGCAGATGCACTCGCTGCACTACGCCGTCTCGTACCGGGCGTCGTTCAAGCCGGAGCTGCCGGAGTACTTCATCCGCCGCTATTGCGGCCCCGGCGGTATCGTCTTCGACCCGTTCAGCGGGCGCGGGACCACCCTCCTCCAGGCCAACCTCATGGGGCGGTTCGGGTACGCCAACGACGCAAATCCCCTCTCCGAGCGGATCGCGCGGCCCAAGACCGAACCGCCCGCCCTCGCCGAACTGGAGGTGCGACTGAACCGAATCTCGGTGGATGCTCCGGCGGATCTCTCGGAATACCCGCAGTTCGAGATGTTCTACCACGAGCGGACTTACCGGGAGCTGCTGAACCTTCGGCGCTACCTCGCGGAGAACCGCGCGAAGGCAGACCGGTTCATCGAGATGATCGCTCTCTCGCGGCTGCACGGCCATTCCCCCGGCTTCTTCTCGGTCTACTCGTTCCCGCAGATCTCCGTCCCCCGCGAGCGGCAGCGGCGGATCAACGCCGAACGCAGCCAGACCCCCGACTACCGGCCCGTGTTGCCGCTGATCCTCCGCAAAGCGAAACGGGTGCTGAAGGACTTCACCCCGGACGATCTCGCGCGGCTGAACCGCGTGGCCGAAGCGAACCGCTTCGTCACCCACGACGCGCGGAACGTGGAATCGCTGCCGTCGGAAAGCGTGGATCTGGTGGTGACTTCCCCGCCGTTCCTCAACAAGGCGGATTATCTTCAGGATAACTGGCTGGAGTTCTGGTTCACGGAAATCGACCTGGAGGCGATCCGCCCCCGGATCGTGCAGACGCCGGACCTGGAGGAGTGGTGTCGCTTCATGGGAGAGGTGATTGGCGAGCTGTACCGCCTGCTGAAGCCGGGAGGACGTTCCGTCATCGAGGTGGGGGAGGTGGTCTACCGGGGGCAGGTGGTGAACCTGGACGAGGAGATCGCGAAGCTGGGTTTGAGCCGGGGCTTCGACGTGGAAGAAGTCTTCATCCATCAGCAGCAATTCACGAAGCTCGCCAACTGTTTCAGGGTAGAGAACAACCTCAAGGGTACGAACACGCACCGGATGGTGGCGCTGAGGAAGCATTAAAGTTCAGGGATGACGATTAAAAAACTTCATCCTGGTTTGCCGGAGCACCGGTTCCACATCCGCCAGAAAATCTTCGTCATATCCTGTTCCCAATCCCCAACCGCCGATGAAGAGCAATCCCCTGTCCTGTGATCTTGCCAGATCGAGGGTCGTGGTGAACACCTCATCGAAACGCTGCTTGTCCGCTGGACAGGGAGGCGGATCAGAAGAGGGGAACGAGAAACCTTCCAGGGTAAGCTCTCGATAATAGCAGATGTTGAACGGGACTTGATCCTCGAATTGAGGCTTTTGAACGTAGTGCGGACGTATACCGGAATTGAGGAAAGTTTCCGTGAGGCAAGGGCGGGGGTCCCACCCAAGAGTCAATTGCACCGGCGCGATCCGGCTCATGTAGCCGTCCAGATCCAGCGTCGAGAGGTGTTCGGGCGCTTCTAATTGATCCTCTTCCTCCATGTGAAGCTCGATGATGTCCCCGCTGTATAGAGTGTCGATATACTGCTCGATTCCTCGCGTCCAAGAAGCAGCGATCAGCATATACGCAAACGTATCGAGATCTTCCATCCGGTCAATCCTCTCGCAAGAAGCGGGTTATCAAATCGTACACCCGCTCCGGCTCGTCGGCCATGACCCAGTGGCTCGCTTCGGGCAGGCATTCCACCCGGAGGTTCGGCACCCATCGCTCCACCCCGCGCGTGAACCACGGGCCGAGGTAGCGATCCCGCTCTCCCCAGATCAGCAGCGCCGGGACCTCTATCGTGCGGATCTCCCGCAGAATCTGAAACGGGTTCCGGCGCATGGCCGCGCGGTAATAGTGGATCGCTGCGGTGAGCGCGCCGGGTTGCGCCATCGCCTCCACGTAGCGTTCCACGTCCTCTTCCGAGAAAGCGTCGGGGTTCGCCGGGTCATGGCGGAGGGTGGCCCGGAGCAGCGCGAAGTCCCGCGCGCGGATCGTCGCTTCCGGCAGCCAGGGAAGCTGGAAGAAGAACTGGTACCAGGAGCGCAGCAGCTGGCGCGGCTTCGGGAGATCGCGGAACCAGACGCCGGGGTGCGGCGCGTTCAGCACGATCAGCCGGTTCACGAGATCCGGGTGCCGCATCGGGACATACCAGGCGATGAACCCGCCCCAGTCGTGCCCCGCCACCGCCGCCGCGCCTCCCCCGACATGCCGAATCAGCGCGGCGATGTCGTCCGCGAGGGCTTCATGGCGGTAGCAGCGCACTCCCTTCGGCTTCTCCGAGAGGTTGTACCCCCTCAGGTCCGGCGCGATGACGCGGAACCCGGCGTTCGCCAGGGCCGGGATCTGGTGCCGCCACGCGTACCAGAACTCCGGGAACCCGTGCAGCAGCACGACGGTCGGCCCTTCGCCCTCCTCGACGTAGTGCAGCCGCACCCCGTTCACGACCGCTTCCCGGTGAGCCGTCATCTTCGGTACTCCTTTTTAGATTTTCACCGCAGAGACGCAGAGGCGCAGAGAACCTCCAACCCCTGACAAGATGACAAGATGAAGAGGTAATCGGGTGAGGGGGTTATCTGCGTGTATCTGCGTTCATCTGCGGATCCATAGGGTTTCTTTGTGTCCTTCGTGTCCTTTGGGGTTCAGAAAGGGGTTGGGGGTTCTCTGCGCCTCTGCGTCTCTGCGGTGAATGAGTCAATGACGTTGAACCACACAGGTCCACTCCTCGGTGGCGTACTTCTCCCGGTGCAACCGTCCGGTGGCTTCGGTTTCACCGTCGGTGAGGCCGCCGCGCTCCTGCTCCGGACCCCACAGATCGCGGAACCCCTCTGCCACGGCTTCGGCCACTTCCTCCCATGCCGGCATCCGACCGAGGTAATCTTCCAGGCAGCCCGCTCCGCCCGCGTCCGGTTCGCAGCAGAAAATCTCCCGGTACAACCGGCGGTCCCAGGCCAGCGGGATCGCTCCGTGCTGGAGCAACACGCCCCCCCGGCGGCACTGCGCGCTACCCACCAGCTTGAGGGTGCTGGGTGTTGGGTCGTTGGATCGTTGGGCCGTTGGGCGTTGAGCATTGAGCGTTGGGCGTGGAGCATGGGGCATGGTTGGGGAGGGGGTCGGGGCGGCGATGAGGTCCGAGCGGGTGGCGGCGGCGAAGCAGCTCGCGTGGCGCTGCGCTTCCTTCGCGGAGGCTTGCCCCAGCGCGCAGCCAATCCCCAGGCGCTGCAAACCCCGGCGCAGCCCCTCGGAAAGAGTCCGGTAGCTCTCCGCGATCCCCTCGCCGTCGTGCGGCAGGACCACGCTATAGGTCAGCTCCAGGTGGTGGAGGACGGCGCGGCCCCCGGTGGGCCGCCGCACCACCGGCAGGCGGATCCTCCGGCACGCCTCCAACGGGAACGCCCCCCGATGGGTGTTGGGTGTTGGGTGTTGGGTGTTGGACGTTAGGTGTCGGGCGTCTGGAGTGGAGTTCGGGGGGGGAGCCGGGGAGGGCAATTCCGTGTGAATGACCGGCTGGAATCGGCCGAGGGAGAGCGCCGGGTGTAGCCAGGCGTACAGGCGCAGCGTGGGGAGGCATTTCCCCGCTTCCATGGCGTTCAGCAGCGCCTCATCCACCGCCATGTTCCAGGCGGCGTGCCTGCGGCGGTCCTGCTCCACGGCGGTCGGGGCGGAGCAGGTGGAGAACCGCGCGCCGAAGAACGGGTGAAACGTCCCGTACGGCAGGGCGAGGTCCCCGGCAGGCCGGTCATGGGGGGAATGGAGGAGGAGACGCCAGTTCATATCTTTGAACGGAATCAATCAGCACGTAAGCCGGAAGACGAAGGATCGACTTTCCTTATTGTATCCGAAACGAGGCTCCGGAAATTCGGCGCGACTTCACGAACCTCTCTTATCCGTTCATAACACAGAATCTCTTCATGATCGAATTGGAGGACGCGGCAATCGCCGTTGCTATCGGGGTGTCGCACATCAAAGCAAAACGGATCGTAATTTCCTCCGGGCGCCATGCCGAATCGGATATAGCCGTGGGGAGAGAGCACTTCCCAGAGGCCCTCGTCTTTTCTGAGTTCATCCGCCAGGGCCATCAATCCCGGCCCAGGTGGATTTGCCAGAAGCCTGAACTCTTCAAGGTCAACCTGAGCCCATCGGATATTTAGAATCATCCGCTCGTATAACGGCGGGAAGCGGAACGGCCCACAGTCGCGCCCCAGGTCCGCATACAACTCGTCCAGCGCGGACTGCTCGGCCCGTACCCGTATCGGACGCCATATTTGCGCGGTCCATTCATCCCTGCCGATGATCAACTCCTCGGGGATGTCCCAACTCGGTGCGGCGCAGATCTCAATCGCCGTGAACAGTTCGTTCAATGTCATTTCGTCATCGGGATGCGGAACCATCGGCCTATTCTCAGTTTCCTTATCCCCGGTTCGCGAGGTCGGGCTGGCGGGCGGCGCGGGCTTCGTCCAGGCGGCGGACCGGCGTCGAGACCGGCGCATTGTGCAGGGTCTCCGGATCCTCCTCCGCAATCGCCCGCATCGTCTCGATGAACGAGTCGAGCATCTCCTTCGTCTCGGTCTCCGTCGGCTCGATCATCATCGCCTCGTCGAGGCCGGGCATCAGCGGGAAGTAGATCGTCGGGGCCATGAAGCCGTAGTCCAGCAGCCGCTTTGCGATGTCGAGGGCGCGGACATTCTTCCCCTTTTTCTGCGGGCTCGCCGACAGCACGCACTCGTGCATACAGGCGCCGCCGTAACCGGGCGGGAACACGTCCCCCAGCTTCGTGAGGATGTAATTGGCGTTCAATACCGCGTCCTCGGAAACGCCCTTCAGCCCCTCCGCCCCGTGCGCCGCGATGAACGCGTACGCCCGCACCAGCACCCCGAAGTTGCCGTAATACGGGTGCAGCCGCCCGATGCTCTGGGGCCGGTGGTACTCCCAGCTTAATCCCTCATCGGTCTCGCGGAGGACAGGGTAGGGCAGGAACGGCTCCAGGTGCGCCTTCACCGCCACGGGTCCCGCGCCGGGGCCGCCCGCGCCATGCGGGGTGCTGAACGTCTTGTGGACGTTGTAATGCATCACGTCGAAGCCCATGTCGCCGGGGCGGGTGATGCCGAGGATCGCGTTCATGTTCGCGCCATCGCAGTAGAGGAGGCCGCCCCGGTCATGCACCACGTCGGCGATCTTAGCGATCTCGTCTTCAAACAGGCCGAGGGTGTTCGGGTTGGTCATCATGATGCCCGCCACGTCGTCGTGCATGAGGCGGTCGAGGTCGGCAAAATCCACCCGGCCCGACTCGTTCGCGCCGAGGGGGACGATCCGGTAGCCGCACCGGGCGGCGGTGGCGGGG
>JAHWJO010000682.1 GCA_019348365.1 Armatimonadota bacterium
GACTCCGTCCCCGATGATGAGCGTTCGATACCATGAGGCCGGCCTGCGGCGGATCATCGCCCCGTTATAGTCCATGAGCGGGAGATGATAGTTGTTCGCGACCCGTTTGATGATCGTATTGAAGGCCGCGACTTGCCGATCCATCCCTTTCTTCGGGGGGAGGGTGGAGAGGATGGGCACCGTCCCGTTGCTCATCACCTGCTGTACAAAATTTTCCAGGTTCATCTCGAACCCGACCTCCTCCGCCGTGCCGTGATTCATGTCGTTGGTCCCGAACATGATCAGGGCGACCTCCGGGTTATCCTGTCGGAGGAACTGCGGGAGAAGCGGCAGGGCGCGCGTGATCCTCCACCCGCTGACGTTGCCGTGCGCTTCCCCTTTCCACTCCGCCACGAACGCGGGGACCCGCTCCCGGAACCGGTCCAGGTCCGCGAGAGTGCGAGGATCGGCGGTGTAGCCGTCGGTGAAGAGCGGGGCGAAGAACTGGCTCCCGAACGTGATGCTATCCCCGTAGATCCCGACCGTTCCCGGCTGGCCGGTGAACCGCTTGCGGACCGCCCGCATGGGAGTCACCCAGGTCAGGTCCTTGAGCATGGGGAGGTCCTGAAGATAGGTGGTGTGATCGTTGAGTGCGAGGAACTCCCGGTACAGGCGCATGAGAGGAGCCTGCTGCGGGGAGAGTCGGGCGTTCTGTTGGGAGTTCGGGCCGTATTCCGGATTCCACGAGGGGGATTCCCGGAAGCTCCAGAAGATCCAGTGCCACTTCGCTTCCTCGAAAAACGTGAGCAGGTCTTTCAGGTAGGCTTCCGCCCCCGGCGCATAGCGCTGCACCCCGAACTCCCCCACCAGAATGGGAACGTCGTGCTTTCGCTGGAACTCCAGCACGGGCTGAAGGTTCGCGCGGATCGCCTTCGCGTCCCATCGCCCGGCGGGTTCGATGTAGGCGGGGATCAAGCCGGGGTAGCGGAGAGGGGCTTCCGGATCCTGATGGGTGTAGGGCCGGGGCGAAAACATGTGAATGCTGTAAACGGTTCGGGTATCCCCCGTCGGCACCAGATGTTTCAATCCCTGCGCGTACGCCCAGGAGCTCGATTCAACGATCAGCGGACGTTCGGAATCCACCGTCCGAATCGCCTGAGTCAGGCGTTTCGCCAGGAGGTTCCAGTCCCCGGTGGTCCCTTCCAGGCTTTTCCTCTGTGCGGGATCGGGCAACAGGATTTCGGGGTTCGGTTCGCTGAGTAGATTGTACCCGGCGATGATCGGAGTGCTCCGGTATCGCTCGGCGAGCGATTTCCATGCGTCGGCGAACGCCGCCTGAAACTCCGGATTCTCCCAGATGCGTCGGTCGGAGAGGCTGCTTCGTCCCGGAGCCAGTTTGAACCCGAGGATGACCCTCAGCCCGGCTTTTCTCGCGTTGTCGAGGAAGAGGTCAAGGCGCTGGAGACCGGATTCCTTCAACCCGAACGGACTCTCCGTCTCCACCACGTCCTCGCTCAGGAGGACCCGAGCCGCATTCGCGCCCCAGGAGGAGAGGTCGTACAGATCCGGGAGGGAAGCGTCGAGGGTGACGTTTGCGCCCCGGAAGCGGCCTTCCGTCCAGAGCCTCATTGACGGGGCCACCGAACTCCGGGACGATCTGGAAACCCCGTTATTCGGAGGCGGCATGACGATGACACGGCTGGTCCGGGCATGCGGCCGGGCGGAAGAAGCCGGAGCGGGCTTCCGAACCGGCCTCCTTCTGTAGGGCACCCTTGAAGAACGGACGGAGGAGCGTTTACGAAAAGTTTTTTTTGCCGGGACCGAGACCCGGTAGGAGCGGGATGCCGCCGGCGCTGCCGATTCCGGCACGAGGACGAGGAGAAGCAGCAGGAAAGTAAACGGGCATAAAAGCGGGGCGGTGGATTTAAAACGCGGGAAAAACAATATCCAACTCCGATATCGTCAGGGGATCGTAGGATGAGGGGGGTGTTCCTTCGCTGCCGGTGAGAAACCGGGGAGGAAAACGAAAGGGCAGTTATGAATGATGAGTTATGAGTTATGAAAGAGATTGAACTCAGGCT
>JAHWJO010000239.1 GCA_019348365.1 Armatimonadota bacterium
CGAAGGACCGTCAGGCGATGGTGCTCGACCGGCCCAGCACGTAGGTGAGGCCGCCGATGAGGAACGCAATAAAAACGGGGGGGAGCATGATTTCCATGGGGGCACATCCTTGTAAAACAAACAGTCTCTCTAGCGATAGTTCTATACCCGGAGCGATTCAGCTTCAAACCTTCTCGCCGTTGCAACTCCTCCTACGGATACGCGGCAGGGAGTCTAACGCCGATTCTCGAAGCCTACTTCATCCAACAAGATGAGGCGACAGCAGCATTGATGACATCCGGAATAAAATAAAAGGAGAGGGAGTATACATCATGGCGATACGGGTGCTGGTTTCCGGGGCGGGCGGCAAGATGGGCTGCGAAGTGGTGCGGGCGGTGAATGGAGCCGAAGGGATGGAGGTCGTGGCGGCGGTGGACCCCGGCTTCGCGGGGCAACCCCTGGAGGCGGTCTGCGGCGTGCCGGGCCTGGACGTCACGATGGCGGCCACCCTGGAAGAAGGCATGGCGGCGGACCCGGAAGTGATGGTGGACTTCACCGCGCCGGGGGTGGTGAAGCAGAACGTCCTCACCGGCATCGACCTCGGGATGCGGGTGGTCTGGGGCACGACGGGCCTGACCCCGGACGAGATGGAGGAGGTCCGGCGGGCCGTGGAGGCGAAGGGGACCGCCGCGTTCCACGCGCCGAACTTCGCCATCGGGGCGGTGCTGCTGATGGTGCTCTCGCAGAAGGTGGCCCGGCACATGCCCGCGCTGGAGATCATCGAGATGCACGGGGAGATGAAGAAGGACGCGCCATCGGGGACCGCCGTGCGTACGGCAGAGATGATCCTGGAAGCGTCGGAGCTGCCTGACCGTCCTGAGACGGAGAAGGTGATGGTGGAGGGCGCGCGCGGCGGCGCGATGGGTCCGGTCCGGATCCACAGCCTGCGGCTGCCGGGGTATGTGGCGCATCAGGAGGTGATCTTCGGCGGGTGGGGGCAGACGCTGACGATCCGCCACGATTCGATGAACCGGGAGTCGTTTATGCCGGGGGTGGTGCTGGCGGTGCGGAAGGTGCGTGAGATTATCGGGCTTGTGGTGGGGTTGGAGCACTTTTTGGACCTGGGTTGAACTATTTAGGTCTCGCTTTTCTTACAATTCCCAACCTGGAGCAGTAAAGCTCTAAAAACCGTTCCGGAATGTTCCACGTTTTGTCGAACGGAATCTCCATCGTTTGAACCCGCTTGTGAAGGGTGGGATAATGTTCCAGCGCCGCCTCATCATCCTCTAAGTAATCCGCCAGCATGGCGAGGCTTAACCGTTCCAAATCATCAAAAGCGCACTGAGTGGCATCAGCTTGAGACGGAACGAGATCGTAACGAGGTTGGAGCGGGTAATTGAAGCCGGACTCTTCATCGACAACCGCCACAACAATTCCACCCGGTGATTGTTGCCCGCGATAGAATTTCATGTTTCTCCCTCCCTTTCAAGGGTAAACGTATGAATGCATGACCGGAGATCTCACGCTGGCCTTGCTGGCGACTCCGGATCTCGCGACGAAGCCGGTGCCCCGCCGCGAAACGGGGGAGTAACTGATGGAGCAATTCACGAAAGCGCTCGCATCGGAGCCGCTTACGGCGGAACGCATCCGGATGAAGCCGAAGCTCATCGTCCGGGAGTCGTGCGGCTCGAATCTCCCTCCCCTGGCGGAGGCATGAGGGCCAAAGGATGAACGTCTCCATGCGACGATATTTTCAGACGGGTATGTTCGGTGATTTACACCGGGGGTTGTCCAAAGAAGAGGTGGTTCACATGCTGGGGGAGCCGGAGGAGGCCGGCGGCACTTCCAGAAAGTATCCCCGCCCCTCTATCTACCTTTATGGAACGTTGGAGCTATTCTTTCGTCAGGCCAGACCCGCTGATCTGATCGATGTTTACTGGGAAGCCGGAGAAAGAGGAGAATTACGCCTCCCTCCATGCTGTACCCTTCAGGATTGGGCGCTCTTTCCCGGCATGAGACGTGAAGACGTTGAGGTTGTTCTTGCCGGAAATCGATGTGAATTCTTCTGTCCTCCAAATCTGCAATGGGCCGGAACGCAAACACTCATCTTAACCAGCGGTGTTCACATCACCTTTACAGACGATCTCCTCTTTGCTGTGAGCGGATTGAGGGAGGAATGAAAACGGCCCTTTCCTGTGAGGGGCCGTTCAAATGGAGTAAAATCAGCTATCCCCTTTACGACGCAAAGGCCTATCCCCCTGCTCCTCAGCGATAGAAAACGATCTTTTGTAATCCTCTCCGGTTCGGAAAGGTTTCGTAATGCCGGAAAAAGTCTCCGAACCGTTTTGGAGATGTGGCCAGCGGGATCGCTTCGCCCCGATCACCCGCGCGCGACGATTTTCGACCCGATTTCAGCCGTAGATGATGAGCAGGGCGAGAAAGACCGAACCGAGGAGACCCATGACCAGCCCGAAGGTCGCGCGACCCTTGCCGATCTTATCCGGGTGCCGACGGAGGTCCCGGAGGGCGAGAATGCCCAGGATCAATGCGACGGGCGCCAGGATCAGCGTCACCGCAAAGAGCCCGGCGTATCCGGCGGCAATCGCGAGGCCGGACCGCCCCACCGGAAGGAGGAAGCGCATCGCCGGGTCCGATTCCATGCGCTCCTGTGCGGACTCGGGGAGCGCGGGCTGGAGGATCCGCTTGCACGAGTGGCAGAAGAAATTCGTGTTCGGATTGTCCGACCCGCAATTCCGGCAGACCATGGCCGTCCTTCAGGGCGAGAGGAGGGGCATCGTAGATTCCCGGCTCCCCTCGCCGGGTACGCTCAGTACTTGATGATGAATCGGTAGGCGGCGTCCTGGGCCATCTGCTCCAGCGCCCAGTTGATCTTCTCCAGCGGGATCTCCTCGGTCACCAGCTCGTCGATCTTGATCTTGCCGTCCATGTACCAGTTCACGAGGTCGGGGAGTTCGGTGCGGCCCTTGCACCCGCCGAACGCCGTGCCCATGAGGGTTCGCCCGGCGATGATCATGCGGGGCGCGAAGCTGATCTCCTCGCCGTGGGGGGCGACCCCGATGAGGCAGCACTTGCCGCCCGCGTACCGGGTGGCCTCCAGCGCCTGCTTCATCGCCTTCACGTTGCCCGTCGCTTCAAAAACGAAGTCCGCGCCGCCGTCGGTCATGGACTTCACCGCCTTCACGCCGTCCTCGTTGCGGGCGTTGACGGTGTGGGTCGCGCCGAACTCTTTCGCCTTTGCCAACCGCTCGTCGTGGAAGTCGAGGGCGATGATCTTTTCCGCCCCGGCGAGGTTGCACCCCTGCACGGCATTCAGGCCGATGGGGCCGACCCCGAAGACGGCGCATGTGCTGCCGTGGGTGACCTTCGCGGTGTTGAGCGCCGCGCCGATCCCGGTGGTGATGCCGCACGCGAGGAGGCAGACGCGGTCGAGGGGGGCGTCCTGCCGCACCTTGGCGAGGGCGATCTCCGGCACGACGGTGTATTCCGCGAAGGTGGACGTGCCCATGAAGTGGTAAAGGTCCTTGCCGTTCCAGTGGAGGCGGGTGGTGCCGTCGGGCATGACACCTTCGTAGTAGGTGTCGTCAAGGGCGCTGCACAGATTGGTGTTAGGGTCTTTGCACTCGCGGCACTCGCCGCATTCGGAGATGTAGAGCGGGACAACGTGGTCGCCCTCCTTGAGGCCCTTGACCCCCGGCCCAACCTTGTGGACGATGCCGCCGCCTTCGTGGCCGAGGACGGCGGGCATGAGGGGATTGTTCGCCTTCCCGCTCATTTCGTGAAGGTCGGTGTGGCAGATGCCGGACGCCTCCAGCTTGACGAGGACCTCCCCCTCCTTCGGGTCGTCGATCTCGATCTCATCGAGGATCAGGGGCTTCTTCTCTTCAGTGAATATGGCGGCTTTAGCTTTCATGATGGCGGTCTCCTCTCCCCTGGATTCCTGGGGCAGTATATTAGGATGAAGATACGATTGCCTTCGGCGAGGAGGATAAAATTCCTTTTGTCGGTCCTATCCGGCTCCGCTGATCTGACGGGAGAAATCCGCGAGGAAAGCGATCCGCTCCAGCGCGGGCACGGCCCGAAGGGAGACGCCTGCCTTCGCCTCCTCGGTGCAGAAGGGCGGGGTAGCGCTCAGGAGTTGCCCCGGCTCCAGCCGCCCGCCCTCCTGGTAGAGCTGCGCGAGAGGTTCGAGGGAGAGATACCCGATGGGGTCCGCCTGCGCCGCCGCCAGAAACTCATAAAGGGTGACGTTCAACGCTACCAGGTCCCCCGTCTCGCCGAGTAAACGGTGGACCCGGTCCTCCCGCAGAAGGAATTGATCGCCCAGCGCGTCCTGCCCGAACGGAACGTCCTCCGGTGTGAGAGCGGGGTAGCGGGCGTGCAGGGCCAGCGGGCCGTCCCAAACGTAATGGAGGGAATGCCAGTCCGGGACCTCGCCCACGCCCCGGACGTGCAGCCCGCCCGCGTATTGGATGAAGCCGTTGACGAGCACCAGCAGCTCCCGGGACTCTTCCGGAAGCCCCTCCAGCTGCGATAGATGCGCGATTTTCGGGCCTTCATACGAGACGTTCGTGAGTTGGAGTTTCAAATCGGGGACTCCTGTCTCCTAATATGGGTGTGTACTTAGAGCTTCTCCGAAAAGTGTAGCGCCCGCGTCTCGCGGGCGTGCCGCCGGGACGGCGGCACTACGATGGGCCGTCCGAACAACAGGGGAGGGCAATCAGCGCAACGGACAGCGCCCAACCGCGACCTCGCGCCCAGGTCGAGTCATCCACAGAGAGCGCTGCACGGAAAATGTCACGGGTTTCAGCGGAGAAGAAATTCCACGCGACGATCAGATCGCAAGCAGGATCAACGATGCGAACAGGGGGAGTGACTCCGTGGGTCCGCCCATCCCATCCGTTTGTCTGCCCCAGATGAATGCAGCATATTCATTACGATTCTGAGATGCTCCCCAGTATCTGGTCCACCCGAGGGGAGAGTCCAGCGTTCTACTGATGAGTGTTTGGCGGGTGGACCTGCACCCCTTCCTCTTTAAACTCCAGAGGAGTCTTATAGGCGAGACTGCTGTGGGGCCGTTCCTCAATAGAGTGCCGCCGGTATCGCTCCGACCCGATCCGAACCTCCGCGACCGAAAGGAAGGTCTCTCGGCCAAAGAAACGGCTCGGCGTGAAGCCTACGGAAGGGTGCGTTGGCTGCACGGTCCTGGCGAGGTCGAATGCGGGAAAGACGAGAACACTCATTCAGCATCTGATCACAATCCGAACAGGATCATTCATGCTCTGTGGACTCCAGCAGATAGACCTGAATCTCCTCGATGACCCGTGCAGCCGCGCGCCATGGCTGCTCCCGCACCAGATCCACCGGCAAGCGGAGAGAAAGTTCCAACCCGTCCTCCTCCTCGTCCATCTCTCCGCTCAGAACGCTCCACCGGAACCGCTCCACGCCCGATGAGTCGGCGCGGCTGATGCTGACCTGAAAGCTGACGACTCCCCCCTCCGGCATCCGGCGCGGCGCGACCACAGCGTTGTAGGGCGTGAGCGCGACCAGCAGCAGGGGATACAGCAGGCGCTCATCGTCCGTGCGGCAGCGGGGCCAGCCCCAGGCCATCGCCGATTGGAACGCGGGAAGGTACGAATTCCGCAGCCAGGGCCGCAGCGCCTCCACCCTCTCTTCCGGCCCGATCCGCCCCGCTCCCGAACCCCCCTCCCTCGCGTCCGACACCCTCCGCCTCCTCAATCAAAGTCGCACGGATTGATAATGAATCGGGGAACCCGCTTGATAACAACACACTCAAATAGTATAATAATGGAGAAATATGGCAATAATAGTGTGAAGCCGATTAAACCGTTTCTCATCAGTGGGTCATCCGTCCCGTTTTCGGACGGGGTTCATCTCAATATCACCCTTTGGAGGTAAACTACTATGCCTAAAACAGTCGGCATTGATCTCGGCACGACCAACTCGGTCATCGCCGTGATGGAAGGCGGGGAGCCGACGGTCATCCCCAACGCGGAAGGCAGCCGCACCACGCCCTCCGTCGTCGGGTTCACCAAGGACGGCCAGCGGCTCGTCGGCGCGGCGGCCAAACGCCAGGCCGTGCTGAACCCCGACCGGACCATCGTCTCGATTAAGCGGCACATGGGCACCGATTATCGCGTGGACGTTGAGGGGAAGAAGTACTCCCCCGAAGAGATCTCTGCGATGATCCTGCAGAAGCTCAAAGCCGATGCGGAAGCCTATCTCGGCGAATCGGTGGATAAGGCGGTCATCACCGTGCCCGCGTACTTCAACGACGCCCAGCGCACGGCGACCAAGAACGCCGGGGAGATCGCCGGGCTCGAAGTGCTCCGAATCGTCAACGAGCCGACGGCGGCCTCGCTCGCCTACGGCCTCGATAAGAAGGAAAGCGAAACCATCCTCGTCTACGACCTCGGCGGCGGTACCTTCGACGTGTCCGTCCTCGAAGTCGCCGAAGGGCTCGTCGAAGTGAAGTCCACTCACGGCGACACGCACCTCGGCGGCGACGACTGGGATCAGCGCATCGTCGATCACCTCGCGACCGAATTCAATAAGAGCCACGGCATCGACCTGCGGAAGGACCGTCAGGCCCTCCAGCGCCTGCGGGAAGCGGCGGAAAAGGCGAAGATCGAGCTGTCCAGCCAGGTCAGCACGACGATCAGCCTCCCGTTCATCACCGCGACCGCCGAAGGCCCGCAGCACCTCGAAATGAACCTCTCCCGCGCCAAGTTCGAGGAGATGACCCGCGACCTTCTGGAGCGGACCCGAGGCCCGTTCAACCAGGCTCTTTCGGACGCCGGGCTCAAGCCGGCGGACATCGACGAGATCATCCTCGTCGGCGGGTCCACCCGCATGCCGATGGTGCAGGAGCTGGTGAAGGAGCTGGGCGGCGGCAAGGAGCCGCACCGGGGCGTGAACCCGGACGAGGTCGTGGCCGTGGGCGCAGGGATCCAGGCCGGCGTGCTCGGCGGCGAAGTCAAGGGCCTCGTGCTCCTCGACGTGACCCCGCTCTCCCTCGGCATCGAGACGCTGGGCGGCGTGACCGACAAGCTCATCGAGCGCAACACGACCATCCCGACCCGGCGCTCACGAGTCTACACGACAGCGGTGGACAACCAGGACACCGTGGAGATCCACGTTGTGCAGGGCGAGCGCGAGATGGCCCGCGATAACAAATCGCTGGGGCGGTTCCACCTCTCCGGCATCCCGCCCGCGCCGCGACAGGTCCCGCAGATCGA
>JAHWJO010000240.1 GCA_019348365.1 Armatimonadota bacterium
CTCCGAGAGTTGGAAGGTGTAGGATGTGGGGGGAATGCCCCCCTGATAGGCCAGGTGGTATTCGTAATTGAGGTCCCCGCCGTCGGCGTACCGGCGGTGCCGCAGGAGGATGCCGTTCTCAGTCCGCTCGCACCGGTCGATCTCCTGGCCCTGGGCCGTTCCGGAGCGGCGCTGGCATGTCCAGACGACGGCGTGAACCTTCCGCTCCTCCTCACCGGGGTTGGTGATAAGGAAGTCGCTGACGAGCACGTCGTCAGGGAGGAGCGCCCGCCGCTCGGTGATCTCCAGCCCGTCGCCGGCGTACGCCTGGGTGAGGTGGCTCGGCACCCAGGTGCGGTTCACAAAATCGAGGGCGACGGCGGCGTTCTCTTCGTTGAGGAACGTGACGGTGAAGACCGGCTCCACTTTCAGGTCGTAGAAGCAGGCGTGGTCCCAGAAGCCGGGCTGGTTCAGCCAGAGCGGCCATTCCGGCGCCCAGAGCGCCTTCCGCCCGCCGCCCAGGAACCATTTATCGTTCCGGCGGAGCTGGTCTTCGATGGGAGGAACTTCCGTGCCGATGCTGGACATGCCGTTTCAACCCCGGTTCAGTAGCCGATCAATCGAATAGAAGTATGAAAAACGAAAAGAGACGGTTTTCTTGGTTTCGTATGGCTCCTGGTTGCCGTTTCAGACCCCGCGCATTCCACAGACATCGTTTCCACACCGTCTTCCTCTTCCCCTGCCTGAAGCGGGAGGCGCATGGCCCGCCGTGGCCGCATGAAAGGCCGCCCCGGCGGGAGGAAGAGAGAAACGGATCTCGAAAAGAAAGTAACCCGCTTCAGGCCGGGCGGTCTTCGTGAAGTTCTCTTTGTCGGGCGCGGATCGGCCGTTCGCGCCGCCTCAGGTGTCCATGGATTCGTCTTCGCAAGACAGCATGCGCGAGATCGGGACGGGCCTGCCCGCCCGCAGCGTCGATCACGAGGAGCCGCGAAAAGCGGTCGGCGTGACCTTCCGCTCCCTCCTGATCGGCCTGTTCCTCATCCCCATCAACGCCTACTGGGTGATTCAGATGGAGCGGATCCGGTACTCCGCCCATCCGACCACGCTCTCGCTCTTCTTCAATACGGTCTTCATCCTCTTCATCCTCACGATGCTCAACTGGGTCGTGGGGGCGGCGAGTCCCCGGTTCGCGCTGCGGCGAGCGGAGCTGCTGGTGGTGTACATCATGCTCGGCATCGCCTCCACCCTGGCGGCCCACGACGCGATGCAGGTGCTCGTCCCGATGCTGGCCTGGCCCTACCGGTTCGCCCGCCCCGAAAACCGCTGGGACGAGCTGTTCATTCCCTACCTCCCCGAATGGCTGATGATGAGCGACAAGGAGGCGATGCGGGGCTACTTCGAGGGGAACTCCTCCCTCTACACCCCCGAACACCTCCAGGCCTGGGCCATGCCGGTCCTGATGTGGACGCTCTTCTGCACCCTGCTGCTCTGGATCATGCTCTGCATGAACGCGATCCTCCGCAAGCAGTGGACCGAGCACGAGCGTTTGACCTACCCCCTCATCCAACTCCCGATGGAGATGACCGACGACAACGGCAGGCCGGGCGGAATCGCGCCGCTGTTCCGCAACCGGCTCTTCTGGCTGGGATTCCTCCTCGCCGGGTCCATGGACATCGTCAACAGCCTGAACCTTTACTATCCGTGGATCCCCACCGTGCTGACGCCGGGAGCGGGGCAAAGCTTCATCGACCTCGGGCAGAATTTCCGCGACCGGCCCCTCAACGCCATCGGGTGGACCCCGCTCTCCTGGTACCCGTTCGTCATCGGGATCGGGATGCTCATGCCGCTCGACTTCCTCTTCTCGCTCTGGTTCTTCTACTGGTTCTGGAAGGCCGAGCTGGTCGTCGTCTCCGCGCTCTCGCTCAACCAGACCCCGAACTTCCCGTACCTCAATTACCAGGCGTTCGGGGCGTACGCCGCCTTCCTCATCTCCGCCGTCTGGCTCAGCCGCCACTATTTCACCGAAGTGTACCGGAAGGTCGTCGGGCTGCCGAGCACCCTGGACGACAGCAATGAGCCGATCACCTACCGGAGCGCCGTGATCGGGATCATCATCGGGTACATCCTGCTGGTGGCTTTCTGCATGGCGATGGGAATGTCGTGGTGGCTCGCCGTCGTCTTCTTCCTCGTCTTCTTCGGGCTGTCCATCGCGATCACCCGGATGCGCGCGGAGCTGGGCACGCCGGTCCACGACCTTCACTTCACCGGCCCCGACTGGACCCTGCCCGAAGTCTTCGGGACGCGGAACTTCAGCGCGCAGGACCTGACCCAGATGACGATCCTCTTCTGGTTCAACCGGGCGTACCGCTACCACCCCATGCCTCACCAGCTCGAAGGGTTCAAGATGGCGGAGCGGACCGGGAGCAGCTACCGGCGGTACTTCTGGATGATGATGCTGGCGGGGGCGGTGGGCGCGGTGGCGGCGTTCTGGGCGATGCTCCACCTCAACTATATTTACGGCGCCACGGCGAAAGCGGGCACGTTCGGGCCGGAGGCGTACAACCGGCTGACGGGTTGGCTGAACTCCCCGGAACGCCCTTCCTTCCCCAAGGCCGGCGCCATCGGGGTGGGGCTGTTCATCGCGTTCTTCCTGGAAGGCATGCGGGTGCGGTTCCCGGCGTGGCCGTTCCACCCGCTCGGGTTCGCGGTGACGGCGAGCTGGGAGATCAACCTCGTCTGGATGCCGCTGTTCATCGCGTGGGTGTTCAAGCTGTTCATCCTGCGGTACGGCGGCTTGAAGGGGTTCCGCAACTCGCTGCCGTTCTTCTTCGGTCTCATGCTCGGCCAGTTCTTCGTCGGGAGCATCGTGAACATCATCGGGATCACCTTTGAAATCCCGACCTACCAGTTCTGGCAATAAGGAACGGCTTGATAAGGAACGCAGGAAAGAAGGAGAGGTCTTCGTGTCTCCGGAGGAGCGGAAGCGCCTGAGCAAATTTCTTACCCTCGTCCTCCGGCACGAACCGGAGAAGCTCGGCCTGAAACTGGACGCGCAGGGCTTCGTCGGCCTCTCCGAGCTGATCGAGGCGATCTGGCGCAACCCGAGGGGCCGACCCGTGACCGAGGAGCAGATCCTCGAAGTGGTGGAGACTTCGGACAAGCAGCGGTTCGAGATCGTGGGGAACAAGATTCGGGCGCGGTACGGCCATTCCATCGGCGATGCCGTGATCCACGAGGAGGTAGAGCCTCCGGAGATCCTCTACCACGGAACGTCACCCGCCCCGCTGCCCGCCATCCGCGAGAAGGGGCTGCTCCCCATGAAGCGGCAGTACGTTCATCTCTCCACCGAGGTGGATACGGCGTTGCAGGTGGGTCGCCGCCACCATCCCCGGCCGATCATTCTCACCGTTCGCGCGCACGAGGCGTGGCAAGCCGGGGCACGATTCTATCAGCCGAAAACCCGTCTCTTCCTTTCGGACGCCCTTCCCACCCGGTTCATCACTTTTGAAGAGGAAAACTGCCATGACTCCCGCTAAGTTGCTGACCTGTATCACCCTGACAGCCCTGCTGTCCCTCGCATCCGCTCCATCACATGCGATGGACCCCGGCTCCCACGCGATGGCGGGCGGCGCGCTGGGGCTGAAGCTGACCAAAAACCCGATGGGGGCGTTCCTCATCGGATTGGCGAGCCATGCCCTCCTGGATGTGGTGCCGCACACCAATCCACCGCTGAAGTCGCCGGGAACGCAGGCGTACCTCGTCGCGGACGGCGCGCTCCTCTACGACGCGTGGCGGCGCAACGACCATGACCCGCGCATCTTCTGGGGCGCTCTGGGAGGCGTGCTGCCGGATGCGGAGTACCTCCACAAGGGGCAGAAAGTCTTCCCCACCCACAATGGCACTTTGAAACATGGCCGCCACCTGAATAAGACCGCCGCCACGATCCTGATGGTCGTCGTGAACGGGATCTCCTACCGCGCGATGTGGTGAGGGCGACTCACAGACTCCCCGACCCACGACTCAAAGACTGAATTCCACGGGCCAGTGGTGACATCACCGCCAAAGAAGGGTCCTTGTCAGCGGTATTCCCTCTGGCACACAATAACAGGGTTGATTCGGGTTTCGACCCGCAACCCCAGTTTACAAGGGAGGTCGGGGACGGCGTCGTGGGGTCCGGACGCCTCGCTCTCTGAAGGAGGGTAATCCCATTAACGCGCCAGATAAAACCGCATCTACAACAACCCTGGAGCGCCCGGAAACCATGGATGAGAGGGGCACGGGGGTGAGCATTCGGGAGCGTGAGGAAGTCCAACAGGAGGTACAGGCCTTGCTGCAATCATCCGGGGAGTACGAAGCCGATGTCGTGGTCATCGGCGGGGGGCCGGGCGGGTACGTCGCCGCTCTGCGCGCCGCCCAGCTCGGGGGCAAAGCGATCGTCATCGAGCGCGACAACGTCGGGGGAACCTGTCTCAACTGGGGCTGCATCCCCAGCAAGGCGCTCCTCGCCTGCGCGAACCTCATCCATCACGTCAAGGATGCGGGTCGGTTCGGGGTCAACATTGAGAACTACAGCATCGACGTGACCGCGATGATGAAGCACAAGGATCAGGTCGTCACCCAGCTCCGCAACGGCACCGAATACCTCCTGAAGCGGCTGAACGTCGAGCTCATCAAGGACACCGGCAGACTTCTACCCGGCAACGTCGTGCAGGTCGGCGACCGCCGGATCAAGGCGCGGAACGTGATCCTCGCGATGGGCTCGGTGGTGGCGCGGCCCCCGATCCCCGGCCTCGGCGATAACTACATCACCAGCAACGAAGCCCTCTCCCTCGACCCCCTGCCGAAGAGCATCTGCATCATCGGGGCGGGAGCCGTCGGCCTCGAAATGGGATACTTCTGGAATGCCTGCGGCGTAGAAGTCACCACGGTCGAGATGACGGACAAGATCGGCTCGAACATCGACGTGGACGTGGCGAGCGAGCTCAAGCGCGCGCTGGAGAAGCAGGGCATGCGCTTCTATATGAACGCCCCGGCGAAGGAAGTGCGTGATGCCGAAGGAGGCCGCGAGGTCGTCTGCGGCGGCGCGAAAGGCGATATCGTCGTGAAGGCGGAAACGATCCTCCTCGCCACGAGCCGCTGGCCCGCGACCCAAGACCAGGGATTGGAGGAGCTGGGCCTGGAGATGGAGCGGGGATTCGTCAAGGTGAACAGCAAGATGGAGACGAACCTGCCCGGCGTCTACGCCATCGGGGACATCGCGGGGCACCCCATGCTCGCCCACAAGGCGCACCACGAGGGGTTCATCGCCGCCGAGAACGTCATGGGCGGCGACCATCACATGAGCTACCGGGCGATTCCCGGTCCCATCTACACCGAGCCGGAGGTCGCGAGCGTGGGCCTGACCGAGCCGGAAGCCCGCGAGAGGGGGTACGAGATCCAGGTCGGTACCTTCCCGAACCGCATTTTAGGCAAGTCGCTGGCGATGGGGAACCGGTCCGGATTCGCCAAGGTGATCTCCGACCGGAAGTACGGCGAGATCCTGGGGGTCCACATCATCGGCCCGAACGCCACCGAGCTGATCGCCGAAGCGGTCGTGGCGATGGAGAGCGAAGCGACGGTGGAGGAGCTGGCCCACAGCATCCACCCGCACCCGTCCCTCTCGGAAGGCGTGATGGAAGCCGCGCTCGACATCCTCGGCGCGTCGGTGCATAAGCCTTAACTTCAGGCAACAGGCAATAGTGCCCACACCCCCGCGCTGGTCCTCGGGGGAACCGTCTGTGTATGGGTGTATGGGTGTATGGGGGAGAATCGGCGTTTTAATAAGGCTTCCCCTGGGTTCAACCGTTTTCCTCGATAGTGAAGAGAAAGATCACCCATACACCCATACATTCACTGACCGAGGTTCTGGGTCGGAAGCGGCTCGCCCATGACGATGTGGCGGAGCAGCATCACCGCATCGTCCAGAGCAACGACCCCGTTGCTGTCCACGTCCGCCGCCATATGCTGGCACGGCTCCGGCTGTTCGAGATCCACCGCGATCCGCAGGGCGAAGATCACGTCCGCCACATCCAGCGTCCCATTCCCCGTGCCGTCGCCTTTCAGAAGCGCACCGCAATCCTCGACGGTAAACAGGCCGGGCTGCACCAGGGAAGCGACCTCGGTGGAGGGCTTCCCCTCTTCCATGAGCGTGGCCGTTTCGGCTTGCAGGGTGTAAACCGTCCCCCCCGCGACCGTCTCCGGAACCTGGAATGCAAACTTCGCCAGCTCCGCCGGGCCGGAGAGGGCCGGTCCGCTCAACGTGAAGTGGAGCGGGTCCGACGGGTCGGGCATAAGGATCCAGCCCAGCGCCTGCGCTCCCGGCATGATCGTGGGAACGATTTCCGGCGAACCCACCGGGCCGACCACCCGGAGCCGCAGATCCAGGCCGGTGACCCGTACGGCGGCCTCCGTGAGGGAGAGCGAGAGCGTCGCCGTGCCGCCGGGAACCGCCTCCGCGCTATTCACCACCAGCAGGGGCGACACCACGTTGATCGAGAAGACCCCCACGTTGCTGTCGGCCTGACCGTCATTCACTCTGAAACTGAAGCTGTCCGATCCGACGTAACCGGGATTCGGCGTGTAGCGGAGGTCCGGGGCCGTTCCCGAGAGAGTCCCATGCGCGGGCGGGCTGACCACCGAGTAGGCAAGGCCGTCGCCGTCTATATCCGTTCCGGTCAGCGTCGCCGCCACCGCCTGGCCGGGGAGTGCTACCGCCGAGCCGTTCACCGCCACCGGGGCATCGTTGACTTTATGGGTCGTCACCGTGACCGTGGCCGGGGCGCTGTCCCACTTGCCGTCGTTGGCTTTGAACGTAAATCGATCCGTTCCAAAAAAGTTCGGCTTCGGGGTGTAAGTGATCCGATCCCCACTTAGAACGCCCAGGGCGCCGTGAGCCGGTGAATCGACGATCCTATAGGTGATGCGGCTCGTATCCGTAGCGCTGAGGGTCACCTGTATCGATCCATCTTCATCGATATGGAGGGTCTGATCCTGAGCGACGGGCGGGGTGAGATCGAGTTGGAGGGTCGCCGATCCCGACTGCGCAGCGCGGTTCAGAGCGTCCGTTCCGGTGGCAGTGAACGTCACGATGCAGTCGCTCGTCCCGGACGGAGGAATGTAAGCGCCTACGTAGCCGCCTCCGCTCGCGTTGAGCGGGATCGTCGCCGCAGCGATGCATCCCCCCGAGACGGTGAGCCGGGGAGTCGAGAGTAAGGGTTGGCTCGACTG
>JAHWJO010000241.1 GCA_019348365.1 Armatimonadota bacterium
CAGGATCAACGCTCGATTTTCATTTGACCTTCGACTTTTGACCTTCGACTTTTGACTTTTTTCAACTGAGGCCGACGATCCGCCGGAGGATCAGGATCGCATCGGCGACGTTCACTCCGTCTTTGCCGTCCATGTCCGCCACGGAAAGCTGTTCGGGGGTGAGGGCGGCCTGGCCGGTGACGGCCTGAAGGACGAGGACAGCGTCGGGGAGGGAGACCTGCCCGTCGAGGTTGGCGTCGCCGAGCTGGGGCGGGAGGGGGGAGAGGGGCCGTCCGGCGAAGAGTCCGGGCGCGGCGATGCCGAACGCCTTGCGGATGCGGTGGTTGTGGGTGTCGGCGATGTAGAGGTTCCCCGAAAGGTCGAGAGCAATGCCCTGGGGGCGGTTCAGCATGGCCTGAATCGCGGGTCCGCCGTCGCCCAGCGTTGCGGTTCCTCCCGCGATAGTGGTGATGATGCCGCGGGGGTCCACCTTACGGATGCGACCGTTCCCGTAATCCGCGATGAAGAGATTGCCCGCCGAATCTACGGCGATATCCTGGGGTTCGTCAAGAAAAGCTTCAAGAGCGGGCCCGCCGTCGCCGGAATATCCGCCACGAGGCTCAAAATCATCGTCATAGTAGGCCGGGCCCTTCCCAGCGTAGGGGAGAATATCCCCGCCAGGGGACATTTTATAAACCCGGTGTTCTCTGACAGAGCCGAGGTAGAAATTCCCCCACGGATCCACGGCTAAAGATCGGGAGCCTCTGACACTGCCGATCGCCCCTTTGCGGAGGATGGGAGCGATGATTCCGTGACTGTCGATCCTTCGGATCGTTTTATGGTAAGCGTCCAGGAGATAGATGTTTCCCTGGGTATCTACAGCAGTATCGGTGATGATGATAGGGGCCATCGTGGCGGGACCGTTATCCCCGGCATATCCCGAAGTATTGGGCTCTGCGGTTCCCGCAACGAGCGTCAACGTGCTACTGCCATCCGGGTTCACTTTCCAGAGTTGATGCCACCCGCCGGATTGAGGACTGGCATCCCAAAAATAGAGATGATCCTGTGCATCAACATGGCTCATATGGGGGGATTTAAGAAGTATTTGCTTTGCAGGTAGTCCGTCCCGTGGAGCTTCAGTGCCTCCTCCGGCCAGGGTAGTGATGATTCCGTTTTGATCCACTTTCCGGATCCGAATAGATGCAGGGCAACAACTGCTTCCGCCCCTTTCCCGGTGAATGAAATAGATATTGCCAGCCGTGTCCGAAACGACATCTTCAGGGGTATTTACGATCACCTGAGTGGCCGGGATGTCGTCCGATGTAGGAATCCAGACCGTACCCGGATCGTCCGAGTAGGACTTTCCGCTTCCCGCGACGGTAGTGATCGTGCCCGCCTGTTGGGCCTGGAGAGGGAGAGCGGCAAGGGTGAACCCCAGGTACAGCAAAAACGGAAGGGACCCCTTTCCGATTCCGTAGAATCTCCTCCGGGAGTCGAGCAAATGGCTCCGGATCGGGAGGAGCAGATAGTTTCCGATCTGCTCCCCAACTATCATCGCCCTCTTTCGATATGCGCCGTTGCGGCGTATCCTCCTGCCGGAGTCGGTTCTCTCCATCATAAGCCCCCTTGCTGGATTCAGGATACTCCTTTCCTAAACCCCTGTCAAAGAACAACACGGTTCGATGGATGATTTTTTCTTCGGGGGAAACGGGGACCTACAATGAACGTGGACCCGAATCGGAGGGCCGATCTCCCCGCGACCGCGCTGGAGGGACGCGACGGCCCACCCGAACGCCGGGATTACGGATCCATGCCTCCGAATCCCACCGGTGCATGCCCGCACTTCCTCAAGAATCGGGGACAGCACAGGAGAATCGGAGGGGCGGTACAGTTTGTTGTATCAGCGGTACATTTTGCCGGCGGTTTGGGACTCTGGGGGAGGTTTTAACGGCCCGCTTGCCGGGTATATCTAGGATGAACGCGCCGGTACAACATAAAGAGGCAACATAAAAATCGAAAAAACACCGGATGCCGTCGCTGTCTCAGGTTTAGCGGACGCAAGGAATGGGAATGAAGTAAACGGACAACTTTTGCTCCGGCAAAAGCGCCCGTGTTTCGGATGCCTCAGGCCTCCAGCGCAGAGAGGGCAGCTAGTTAGACGAGCTCCCGGCGAGACCCGTTCTTATCCCAGACGTGAATCGAAGCTCCTCTGCGATAGACCTGAAAACGGAACCTGGCGGATCATTCCGATCACAGGCCGTGCATTCCCCCCACCCGAGTCTTACCAAGCAGTATCGAGCAGTCAGAGAGTAAAGAGAGTATCAGAACGAACACCGCCGGAGCTTCCGGCCCACACCCCCAAGGATCCGGACGTTCCCCGTGGCTGGAAATGGGAGCGTCACAAAAGGAGTCGTTACATGCAGACCAAATCTATTCTGGCCCTCGCCGTCTTGAGCGCGACGCTCCTGCCGATGGCGGGCGCACAAGCCCAGGACAGCAACCGCGAAATGCGCGCCGCCGCTGCCATGGATGTCGGCGAGTTCCGTGGCCGCCTCGACAGCCTGCAGGACCTTCTCGAGAGAATGCGGGAGAACTCCCGGCTCGCTATGGCGGCGACCTCGGTGGTTACGCAGGGCACCTACCAGCGGACCAATCGCCACCTCCTCCATCGCGCTCTCGGCGTGACCGATGAGATCACCGCGAACTGGAAGCGGATCGACACCCCGAACATGAACGTGCAGACGATGGGCACCCGTGACATGGCCCGGTTCTCTGAAGAATCCAGCGACACCGCGTTCGTCCGCAACGCCGTCTGGCATATCCAGAGCCAGCTCCTGTCGGCGAAGCTGAACGGGCGAGAGACCGGAATCGTGACCGACGAGATGATGGACATGCTCCGAGCGGCGATCACCCGAGCGGGGAGCGCCAACTTCCGCGTGGTCCGCGCCGATACGCCCTACGTCGCCCGACGGTTCTCGGAAGTCGAATTCTCCCGCGTGGAGGAAGTCGCTCCGTCGGCGGCTCGCGAAGAGCGCGTGGCGGCCCAGCAGGGTGAGTTCGAGTGGAAAGAAGTCACCATCGAGCATGAGAACCTGCCGGACCGCACCCGCGTGGCCCAGGCCGACGTCGATGTGATCGAGACCGAGACCGTGATGGAAGAGCGCACCGAGCGATACGGCGCCGCCGACCTGCCGCAGACCGGTGGAAGCCCCGAGCTGCTCTACATGCTCGGCTCCGGCCTGATGGGCGTGGGCGGACTGCTCCTCCGCCGCCGCCGGTAAGATCCAATCCATCGGATCTGCCCCGGCGATCCGCCTCCAATAGTACGACACGATTGCGGGAATAGAACGTCACCGCAGGCGACCCCCAACACTTTTGGAGGGTGAGGCGCTAAACAGGAAGGGCTTCGGGGGCGACCCACCCCGAAGCCCTTCTCTCTGTATCTGTTCTCCCATCGCTTCAGCGGTCCGGTCGGAAAGAGGAAAACCCACGATCCGGAACCCTGCAAGCTCAGGGGGACTCTCTCAAGGGAAGGGAGGGACCGGCGCCGATCAGGGCCAACTGGTCCATCGCTTCTTCATTCCGGGGTTCGAGCCGCAGCGTTTCCTCGAAGTGCCGCCGGGCCAGCTGCTCCTTCCGACGACGGAGGTACGCCTGACCCAGATCGAGATGGAGGACGGGATTGTTCCGAACGTAGGATTCCAACCCGGTCTCTTTCTCCCTCGGACACACGATCAACGCCCACCGGCTGAATGCCGACCAGATCTTCTCGAATTCGTCGTAGGGGATGGTTCGGACGGCATCGAAATTGGTATCGCGGACGAGAAACCGCCGCGCCGAATCGTCGAACCCGATCACCACCCGGAAATGCCCCCGGGAATCCCGAAGCGACATCTCCTGAAGCACCAGCACCGGGTATCCGGCCTGGATCCGCTCCTTGAGGTCGCGGAAGGAGCTGAGGTAAGTGTAGGCGGCAAAGCCTTCCTCCCGCGCGTAGAGGAGGAGGTCGGCGCCATTGGTGGCGGAGAGCCGCCTGTCATACACCTTCTGCCCGATGGCGGTCTGCGGAATGGACCGCCCCCAGTAGGCGAATACGCTGGAAAGGGCGGCGGGGCCGCAATAGTTGGGCAGCTGGACGATGGCAGGCACGCCCTGGAGCGTGACTTTTTGAACCGGGGACCGCTGCCGGGAAACGACCGAACCGGCCGTCTTTTTGGAAGCGGGTTGGGAAGGGGCCGCCCCACCCGCGCCCGTGAGCGCGATCAGGACCAGGGCGAGCAACCCGCGATGCCAGTGGCGCCGCGGCAGAGACAACAGACCCATCATATTCATTGATTAAATTCCAATATTAACTTCACAACCGGCGATAACAGACAGGCAGTGGGACCCGACGGCGGATCGGCAGAGCGCCGGAGGATCTCCAGGGAATAAATCAGGTGAAACACAAGGGAGAGATGGCAGAGATGAACTGGCAACGCAAACTTGTAGCCCTCATACTTCTTATCGGCATCACGATCGCGATTCTTCCGGTGTTGCAGCAGGCTTACGGCAGATTCAGCAAGTGGCCACTGGATCGCGAATTCGAAGCGCAGATGCGAGCGGCTCAGGGGAAGACCTCTCAGCGGCACGCGAGCCAAACGCCCGCGTCCCCTTTAAGCGGCATCTTCAGCATCCGGACCGCCCACGCACAGACGGTTTCAAAGCCGAAGAACACGGTTCGCGCCACCCGTGCCTCTCGAATCGTTTCTTCCACCTCCCGACGCAAGCCGGTGCAACACTCCCGTAATACCGCCCGGCCCATGGGGCTGGTCCGGATCGAAATTCCCCGGATCAACATGCGCGCCGTCGTGGTGGACGGCACCACCAACGCGCAGCTCGCCCGGGGCCCCGCCCACTTCAAAGGGACGGCCCTGCCGGGGGAAGCCGGTAATTGCGCGATTGCGGGGCACCGGAACATGTACGGCTCCTGGTTCAAGGACCTGAACCGGTTGAGAGCGGGAGACCAGATCATCCTCCGCACGCCGAAGGAGACGCACACCTACCGCGTCACGAAGTCGAAGATCGTGCTGTCCAAAGACACCTCGGTGCTCCGGCCCACGAAGAACGCCACCCTGACGCTCGTGACCTGCATGATCCCTTATGCGAAGCACCGGCTCATCGTCTTCGGCGAGAAGGTGTGATCTGTGATCGGACTGTGATCGGATATCTTCCCGCCGGACCCCTGAGTTCATGCATGCGGGAATTCTGAACGGAAGAACCTGCTCGCTTCCTCATCCCCTCTCCCAATTCCGGAGAGGGGATTATTTTATGAGTGCTTGTTTATACGGCTTCTTGCCTGGCTTTGTCAATCAGTAGCGGCTCGCCAAGGCTTACCAACCGATGTAAAAGCCTTTCGCTACCCTTAAGCATGGCGTAGGCGAGCTCGTTTTGCGTGATCCCGATCAGTTGGTGGATAAAGATCGTTTCCCCGGAGGATGAATCGCAGATAGCTCCTATAGTGGGAGGGTCGGAGGGCTCGGGCGGGGCGATAAGGAGCGCCTGAAAGGGAAAGTCCGTTGATGGGAGGGGGAATTTCACCGGAATGGTATTCCCTTCCAGAAAGTGGGTCCGGTGCTGTTCAGGATATTCCGCCGTCGATTTCAGAAGGTCGATCATCCAGGGAGCGGGGGAGTTTGCACAGACATAGACTTCGGTGCGATAACAAAGATCACCACTCGGTTGAATAGAACGGCTCATCCCGTTCGTGGCGAAGCGGAACGTCTTTCGGTTCCCTTGTGGTGCAAATTCCAGAACCGCGAGATCGTCTCGCTGGACGTGAATCTGCGCTGGGACACCCCAGTGATAAATAAAGTGGCCGGTGATTTGCTGCCTGAGTTGCACCCTTTGGTAGTCACTCTTTCTTGTAGTGGTAAGTAGGATGAAGCAGGAATTCCGTCCAGGACCAGACATGATCCGCCAGCCTTCGAGCCATCGCCGGAGTCCGGCGGAGGTACCGTTGTCCGTTCGGCAGGCCCTCTGCCTCCTGCCGGAGCGCCCGGTGCGGACGCAGCCAGTGGTGCTCGAACAGGCAGACCGTCACGGCCGCGTCCCAGGTCTCCGGCTGTCGGGCAAAGGCGCGGGTCTTGCGCGTGAGGCAGTTCAGCCGGTCCCGCAGCACTCCGTTCAGCCGGTCCTCACAGACGGCATAGGGGCACTCCGGCGCCAGACGCCGATCGTCTCATACTTGTGGCCGGTGATCTCCTCGGCGGCCGTGAGGCTTCCGCGCCGCATGACGATCAACAGCGCGTTCGCCACTTCTTTTGCCGGCGTCTTCAGCCGATACAGCGGCGTCCCCTACGGGGGACCGAAGCTCCGGCGACAACCCCAGCAGACGTATCGAGCGCGTCCTCCTTTGGAGCCGTTTTTGAAGAGATGTTCGCTGCCACATCGGGGGCAAACAGAGGGAGCGGGATTCATCGCCTGGACCTCCTTCCCTCTATTTACCCACTACTGTTGAGGGTTATTACCGATCATCGGCATGGGCCTGAATTTCCTCCCAGGTCCCTTCCATAACACGCTCAACCATCCTCTCACCTCCTCCGGTTCATTCCTCTCTTGATACACCCGTGATACTCCGGCTGTCCTGCCGCATCCAACGAAGGGAGAAGGCTCGTTTCGTCCGTTCAGGAAGAATTGAGCAGCCGGTCCAAATGCTCGCGGATGATTTCCGCTTCCTCGCGCTCTTCCTCGTTCAGCCGCTCCAGCGTCACCACCAGCCGCCGGAACTCAAAGAAGCGCTGGACAACGACGTTCTTCCTGCCGGACGGGACGGCGTGACCGTTTGAGGAGACGGCGGGCGCGAACTCTCCTTCCCCCGTCATCTCCGGCAGCGGGTCCGCCGCCCGACGGCCCCGGTGGGCCCCCAGCAGGTTGCTCGTCCGCTGGATCACTTCCTGCCGCGTGACGATCCCCTGCGCCGCCAATCCGATCAGCTCCTCGCGGATCTCCTCGTCCTGCACGGCGGCGATCCGCTGCGCGGTGCTCCCCGCCACGAGGCGTCCCGCGGGGGCGGCGCGGTTGCCAGCGGGCACCTGTTGCGGGGGGGGGTCGGTGCCGTTCCGCTCGCCGACGGCAGCTGCAGCTTTCTGTTGTGGGCGCCGCGGGCCTCAGGCGTGCAGCTGTGCCTGCACGAGGGCGATCTCGACCCGGTCGCGATGCAGCCACTGCAGCGCGGCTACCACCACGCCTGCGTGCAGGGTGTGGGCGCCGGCGCC
>JAHWJO010000683.1 GCA_019348365.1 Armatimonadota bacterium
GCGTACATCAGGGGAGTCTGGCCGTTCTTATCTTCGGCGTTCACGCGCGCGCCTCGGGCCAGCAGCATCTTCACCAGGGGGAAGTCGCCCAGCGCGGCGGCGGCCATGAGGGGCGTCTGCCCGAGGCTATCGGAGACGTTGACGTTCGCTCTTCGGGAGAGCAGCAGCCGCACGAGGGGCATGCTCGTGCCCCCTTCGTAAGAGGGGCGGATCGCGTTGTGGAGGGCGGTGGCTCCCGCCGCATCCTTCGCGTTGACGTTCGCGCCCCGGTCGAGGAGACGCTTCGCCGCCGCGACATCCGCGTTCTGCGCTGCCTCCAGGAACCGGGCAGTGAGTGCCTTATTCCCATTCGTTGCATGGAGTGCAAGGTTGAGCGCGCTGGCGAACGTTAATAGAAGTACGCAGACAAATATAGCACTATATATTTTCATACTAGAAATTATAGCCTCCCCCGCTATTCTCGCTTCCCTCGCGTTTTGGATCCTTTACTCTTCAGACGGTTGGCCTTCCGATCCGGATGCATTTTCTTCACCATCAGCCGGGCCATCTCTTGATGCCCACGGATTTTCGCCCATTTCAGCGCCGTATAACCGCTTCGGGTCCGGTTGTGTGTGGTCGCGCCGTTCACCAGAAGGATCTCGACGGTTGCGGTCGCTGCTTCGGCTCCTTCGTCTTGGGCGCCGTATGCTTTAGCGGCCAGGATTAACGCCGTCTGCCCGAATTTATCTACGGCATTGACCTGTGCCCCTTTGGAAAGCAGGATTTGTACACATTCATAAGCCGAAAGATCGGTACCAATCTCCGTTTTTACGCCCTGGGCCGCATGCATCAGCGGCGTTTTTCCATCGTGATCTCTGGCGTTCACCTGTGCTCCATGGGCCAGGAGGAGTTTCAGTACTTTAACTTCATCCAGAGATGCCGCCTGCATCAGGGCAGTAATTCCCCATCGGTTGCGGGCATCGACCTTCACTCCGCGGGCCAACAGGAGCCGGACCATCGCTACATCCGTCCCTCCTCCATAAGGCGCACGGATGGCGTGATGCAGGGCGGTATCACCGTCGATATCCCTAGTGTTTACGTTAGCACCCTGAGTATGAAGGCGCTTCACCGCTGCGAGATCCGCATTCTGCGCCGCCTCCAAGAATCGGGCATTGAGCGCCTTATTCACGTTCGACGCGAGGAGCGGGCACGCGCACATGCCAACGATCAACGACGCAAGCGTTACAATTACGTACCTCCGCGGAAATCTCATCTGTTCATCCCTATGCTTTAATTGCCACAACCCCCATCAGACCACTCCGGGCGCTTATCTTTGTCTATCTGTGGACAGCCAACCCCGTGCTCTGGATATCAGAGATTTCAGATCGCCTGAGGCGAGTAGAGTTTTCTTGTTTTTTCCGTTTTCTCACCGATCGGAGTAGGGATAAGGAAATTGGGGGCACGGAAGGATGGATTTGGACCTAAAAACGGTAGCCGAGCAGCAGCATCGTCGCGACGTTCCCTCCACTCAAGCTCGACATCGCCCGCCCCTCGACGCTGAGGGCCGAGATCCGCGCCCCGATGCCCGCCGTCCAGAGCACCCCTTCGTCCAGGATGGCGTTCCCGTCGCTGCCGCCGCCCACGCCGCCACCGAGGGCCCAGTATCCGACGCTGAACGGTCCGAATCGCTTCCGGTACTCCCCGGTCAGGGCGTAGTAGTTTTGATCGCTGTCGTGGAGGATCCAGGCGGAGGCCGCCACGCCATGATCGCCGAGGACGTTCACCGCGACGCTGGCTCGCGCCGCGATCCCGGAGGAGTCGTCCCCCGTCGTGAACGGCCCCGCCGCCACTTCGACGGGCGGGATGAGGGCGGGGAGCTGTGCCCACGCGGGAGAGGCGGCAAGGAAGAACGTAGGCAGCGACAGTAGAGCGAGCGAGAAGATCTGAATTTTCATCCGATTGTCCTCATGAGGGGGTCAGAGTGGGCAGGACCCGACGGGCGGCGATCAGGGCGCGGTGGCCGTGGAGGTGGAGGCATGCCGCCTCGAACCCGGTCTCCCGCAGCCAC
>JAHWJO010000015.1 GCA_019348365.1 Armatimonadota bacterium
GTCCTCGAAGATGTCGACGTAATGGTTGCCGCTCCCGATGGTGCCGAGCTGGTTCTGCGCCATCTGCTTCAGCGACTTCATCGGGTGAAGCTTCCACGCCTCGTCATCGAACAGTTCGTGGTCCACCCGCTCTTCCTTGTTGTTCAGTCCCACCCCGAACGAGAGCGCCTTCCACACGTCGTCCATGATCGTCTTGATCTTGCGTTTCACCTCGGCGGAGTCCGCATCGGTGAGGACGGCCTTGTTGCCACAGTTGTGGACGACCACCCCCTCGCCGAAGAACCGGTGCGCCGGGTCCCCCGTCACCACATCGTAGGTCCTCATCGTCCCGGCGGGTCGGATGCTCTGGACCGGAACCCAGCAGATCTCGCCGGTGGTGTCCGGTTCGACCGTTATCGAGGCAGCCCGCCGGGGAGCGCCCCGGTCGTCATAGATCGCATGGTAGACGAATCCCTCGCTGACATCGAATCGGGCAGAGACCTCCGACATGATCGCTTTGAAGTGATTTCCCTCGCCTTTGAGGCGGCGCGCTTCGTCCCGCGCGTCCGCCCGTTGCCGGACGATGTGGCTGTGCTCCCACCACCATCCGGCGGCCAGCGCGCCGGCGACCCGCTTCTCCTCCGAGTAGCAGAATCCGACCTGCTCCAGAAATCGGACTTGCTCGGCTCCGCCTCCGAGGATCTGAAGGACCCAGTCCTGACGCTCGCCACGGGGCTTGCCGCTCGGGGCGACCGTGACCTCGAAGCAGAGGGACTCCATCAGCCGGGCGATCAGGTGAATCGCGCCGCTGTGCGTGACGGCGCCGGTCTGCTTGATCTGGAAGTTGGGGAGATGCGACGGGAGGATGCGCGGCGTCATCCCCTCCGCGCTCGCGAAGCCGGAGAGGAAATTCGCGCGCAGCCACGCCGGAAGCCGGTAGAGCCAGTTCATCGGCTGCGCGGGCCATTGCTTCTTCCCGACCGGCGAGCCGAGAGCCGCAAAGAGCCGGTGCAGCTTTACCGAATTGATGCAGACGTGCAGCTCCGTCCGATATCCGGCTTTCCGAACGCGGCGGTAGATCATGGCGGAGTACCCCAGCACGGCGAAATCCTCCACAACACGATCCGCCCCGTCCTCGTCGGTGGTGTAGAAGGAGAGCCGCTTCCCATCCGCCGAGAGATGCCCGTCCCCGCTGACGGCCCCCAGGAGGCGGAGCAGCGCCGCGAGCGTGCCGGTAGACGCGCACTCGGTTAAAAAGGCTTTCGCCTCAGGGTCCTCCACCGTTTCAAACGCGGAGGGACGTACCGGCTCGTAGGGCAATCCGATGTACGGGCGCACGGCCACCCGGTCGTCAGGGGAGAGCGCATCGGCCCGCTTCCATCCGGCTTTCGTGAAGATTTGATGATCTCCGGTGGCGTACACCTTCCTACCATTGCGAAGCGTCACTTCCAGGACAGGCTTCTCGCCTTTTTCCACCGCCCCGAATTGCGGCGTCACCGCCCGGACTCGCTCGCCGTCCCAGCAGACCAGCGCGTCGTGGGCGCCGACGTGCTCAATGGGGAGCACGTAACCGTCGCGGGCGCTCACCCGCGTGCCTTCTCCCAGGCAGGCGATGTCGAAGCCGACTCCCGACGGACTGATCTTATCCTCGTACGCGACGACCCCGCCGATGGGGACTGCGTACCCCTTGTGCCCGTCCGCGAGCACGAGCGCGCGGGTGACGGATTCATGTGCGGCGCACCGTTTGATCTGCGCCAGCGTATCGGCGTCGTGTTCGTTCCAGACGCTCACCTTTTCGTTGATGTCTAGGCGCATGAGGGTTCCTTTGTAAAGCGGTGGAGGCGAGTTTGCGGCAGTCCTATCGTGTCGATTCTCTCGTCTTCAGAATGCCGATGGCTCATAGATCGGTAGAACCCCCTATAGAAGGGGGATCTCAATAGAACAGGAAGGGCCACCAGTTTTTCATGGGCCGACCCGAATCGTCGAGAGAGAGGTTGTTCAGGCCGGGCATGTTCTGCCGCCAGTAGACGAGCCAGCGGCCCATGCAGTCCGGCGCGAGGGAACGGTACTTCTCGAACGCCTGCGGGGTCCAGATCTCCGCTTTGTCCTTTCCGTCCGGCCCGTCAAACCTCCGGTAGTGCTCGATGGTGGAGAGGACCGGGGCCGTGTTGTCCATATCGTAATCCCGCCGCCCGTTCGGCACGAAATGGACGTTCCCGCCCACGGGCACGTAAGCTTTCACGGTACGGGTTTCCCCCTTCCAGGGATAAACGAGGGTCGTCGGGTCGGGATAGCTCACGTCGTCAGGGCAGGCGTAGAGCGAATCGAAGGGCGTGCCGTACTTCTCATCCAGGTCGAAGCCGCCGTACTCCTCGAAATACCGCTTGAGGTAGGGGATCGCGCCGGACCGGGCCATCCCCTCGTAGGAGTGCCCGAGCGATTCCATCGCGCAGCCGATCCCCCGCTCGACGTTGATGAACAGGATCCGCAGGCTCCGCCCGATGAACGGCTGCTCCGGGTCGCCGCCGTTGCCCGCCTGCCGGGACTTGCCGGGGATCTTCTGGAATCGCTCGTCGTAGTCCTGCTTCACCTCGATGCTCTCGAACGGAGAGCCGTACTTGCCATGGTAGGCGAGGAACCAGACCTCGTTGATGATGCCCCGGTCCACCAGCTCCGCCAGCGAGAGCGTCCTGGAGCGATCCTTCGGGTCGCGGATGTCATAGTGGCGGGTGAATTCCGGCTCGAACAGCCGCTTGTACCGGAAGTTGATCCTCCCTTCCTTCCAGTCGGGAACACGGGGGAACTTCGTGCTGTTGTTGTCCAGCCGCTCGGCGGGCGGGGCGGCGTCGGTCATGTCGATGAATTTTTCGATTTGATAATCGAGGAAGGCCGGGGCGTTCGGGTCCTGGTAGCCGTGGTACCGGGACGACTCCCGCATGGCCGCGATGAGGTCGTCCACCTTCTGCCGCGCTTTCTCTGAAGGGACGCCGTTGGCGAAATTCATCACGAGGAGTCGGGGCCGCATCTGCCGGATGCGGTCGTGGTTGCGGACGAGCCAGGGGTCGGAGTTGGCTTGGCTGACCCGGTTCGGCCAGACGGCAAGATCGTTCTTCGCACTGGTTTTCGAGGAAGCGGCGCGGGCGGCGCTCGCCGCTATGGCAGCGGCAAGGATACAAAGGGCTATTCGGAATAAAGACAATGGGATGCTCCAGGAAGGGGGATTCGGAAGGGACAAGGACGCCATGCGGCGGGTTCAGCCGATACCATGTTGCTTCAGCTTCGGCAGGACCCATCTTTATTGTAATGTACCGGCGCGGAATTCCCTTCAGGTGAGGGGAATTCGCATTTCCCTTGCGCTTGAAGGAAGACGGCATTTTTCTGTCGAATGAGTAGGGCATCGGAAGCGCGTTCATCGTACGGCATGGAGGGGGCATGGGGCAGCGCAAGCAGGAATCTCTGGGCATGGGTGGAGCGCGGAGCCTCGTCCGGCGCACAGGGCTGCGATGGGTGCTGTTCGCCCTCTGCTTCGCCACGATGCCATGGGGCTTCGCCGGAACCCCGGCGGCAATCTCCCCTTCCTCTCATCCCGGCTACGAGTACCGCGCGCTCCACGACCCGGACGGGATCGGCAAGTTCTACATGGGCCGGGAGATCGCACACGTCATGGGCCACGAAGGCGCGGGCTGGCTCGACCGGCCCGAACGGGAGCGCGAGGAGCAGCCGAGGAAGCTCCTCGATGCATTGAAGATCGCGCCGGGGAGCACGGTGGCCGACGTGGGAGCCGGGAGCGGCTACTACACGTTCCGCCTGTCCGACCGCGTGGGGCCGAAAGGCCGGGTCTACGCCGTGGACGTTCAGCCTGAGATGCTCGCCCTCATCCGACAACGAGCCAAGGTGCGGGGCATCACGAACGTGCAGCCCGTGCTCGGAACGTTCTCCGACCCGAAGCTCCCGCCGAGCTCCACCGATCTTATCCTTCTCGTGGACGTGTACCATGAGTTCTCCCACCCGTTCGAGATGGCCCGCGCGATGATCCGCGCCTTGAAGCCGGGGGGCCGCCTCGTGCTGGTGGAGTACCGGTTGGAGGACCCCGAAGTGCCGATCAAGCGGGTCCACAAGATGAGCGAGGCGCAGGTCCGCAAGGAGATGGCGGTCCACCCGATCCGCTGGGAGCAGACGCTGGAGATCCTGCCGCGCCAGCACATTTTCATCTTTCAGAAGCCGGGGAACGCCACGCCGAAACGCCCGGCGGGATAGCGCCGCGATGGATCGCAGGTGGCGGTGATTTTATTCGGGAGAATACGTTAATTCGGCGGGAGACTTCAGACAGGATTTTCTCCCGATTGCACTTCATACACTCTTGCGTCTGTACGATTACATCAGGAAGAGAATACGACCATGCAGACGACCCTTGCGGCGGTGGCGGCTATCGGGGCTTTGGTGGGGATGGCGTTCGCGCTTGCGGTGCGGCGGGGGCATCTCCGGCAGGATGAAGGGACACCCTACGGTCACACGAAGACTCTCGCCGTTTTCATTGCGCTCGGGGCCGTCGCGCTGGCCCTCCTCACGTTCCTGGAGATGAAGCCGCTCTCATCGGGGAACACGCTGGGCTGGGGGTTCCTTCTGGGGGCGGCGCTCGGCCTGTTCACCCTCTACCTCTCGGCGACGGCGGCGGATGACTTCTGGCTGCCCGATTCGGTGGGGCTGCTGGCCGCCGCCGTCTTCGGCCCGGCGGCGCTCCTCTATCTCTTCCGCGCTGACCCGGCGGCGGCGCTCGGAGGGGGAGCTTTGGGCGCGGCGTTCGCCGGATGCATGGCCCGGAGCCTTTCGCCTCTCGTCTCGGCCCGAACCCCGGTGGGGGAAACTGCCGCCGGTCGGCCCGCGTACGCCGGGATGGAACCGTTCGTCCTCGCCGCCGCAACCCTCTTCGCCGCCGCGCGCCTGGGGATGGAGCGCTTTCCCCGCAACGCCCCGAACGATCCGGCAGGCGCGTACTGGATCGCCCCGGCGGTGCTGCTCGCGGCGGGGGCGCTCGCTCTGAGCCTGCTGCCGGGCCGGAGAGGAGGCGGGATTCCCCTCCTCTTCGGCGCGATCGTGGGCGCGGTGGCGGTGGGCGGCGCGGCGCTCCTCCACGCGCGGGCGCTGCCGGACCTGGCCTGGATCACCCCGCTGTTCGGGCTTGTGGGATTCGGGCTGCTGCTCCTCTTCCTCTGGCAGGAGCCGCCCGCCGAGACCGGGGAGGACGCCCGGCCCGTCACCCCGGCACTGGGCGCGCTCTTCCTCACGCTGGCCGTCCTCGCGCTCGCGTTCCAGCGGCAGCAGGCGTATGGGCAGGCCCTCGCCCTCGTCACCGCCGCGCTGGTCGTCACGCCGGTCGGGCTCTCCCGGAACCGCTGGCGGGAGGCGCTGCCGGGGGCGCTCGGGATCGGGGCGTGGAGCTTCGCGCTGCTCCTCGTGCTGTACCGCGTCTTCGTGGAGGGGGCGGGCCGGGGCCGTCCCCTCGATTTCCAGAACCATTACGATGTCGCCGCGCTGCTGCTGGGGCTGTGCGGGACCTTCGCGCTCCTCGCCTTCGCCCACTCGGATGCAGAACGCGAGCATGATTCCGCCGCTTCACCCCTCCGGTTTCTCCCCCGCACGCTGCTCCTGGGCTTCGGCGTGACGGCGGCCCCCCTCGCCATCGCGACGGCGTGGGGCGTCCGCGCCACCGGGGCGTTCCTCATCGGACTCCCCTTCGCCGCCGCCGCCTGGATGCTCCTCGCCGCGTGGTCGGCGGGGGAGGAGCGCCGGAAGACGCTCGCCGCCACCCCGCACCTCTACCTCGTCGCCTCCGCCCTCGTCGCGATCCAGCTCGCCCCGTTCGTGCTCGCGCTGGAGCTGACCCGCGTCCAGCGGCTCGGCGTGGTGGGGGCGCTGGCCCTCGTCGCTCTCGTCGTGATCCTCGCCTCCTCCGCCCGCCGCGAGCCGCCCGTCCCGAAAGAAACCCGAGATGAGATCCCTGTTTAGCCGCCGCCTCGCGTTCGCCGCCGCCGTCCTCCTCTTCGCGGGTGCGTATACCCACCTGCTCTCGGAGGAGACCCCCTACGGGCGGGTGAAAGGCTCGATCCGGGCCGCCGAGACCGGCGCATACCTCCCGGACGTGGAAGTCGCGCTCGTCCAGAAGGACGAGACCCAGTACAAAACGACGACCGACTCGCAGGGCCGCTTCACCTTCGACCGGGTGCAATCCGGCTCCTACTCCCTCACCGCCAAGACCCGCGCCCACGAACAGCCGAAAACCAAAATTCAGGTGGAGGAGGACGGAACCGCCCGCGCGGAGGTCGAGCTGAAACCGACGGCGCCGTTCGTGCGGGTGCTTCAGGATCAGCAGGTCTTCACCACCCGCGAGACGGCGGCGTTCCACTGCCTGGGGTTCGTCCCGGCGAAGGCGCTCACGGCGAAGCTCTACCGGGTCGCGCCGGAGGTGGCGGCGGCGCGGTGGGACGGCTGGCTGACCGAAGGGTTGAGCACGGGCGGGAAGGAGATCTCCAAAACCGATCTCGACGCGGTGCCGGAGCTCTCGCTCGTAGAGACGATGGAGATGCCCGTGCAGGGGCGGGACATCAAGGGGGTGTTCCGACAGGAGATCCGGTTCGGCAAACGCAAGCCGGGGATGTACCTCGCCGCGCTCCGGGCGGGGGAGGGCAAAGCGGCGGCGCGCGGCCACGCGATCATGACCGTCACCGACCTCGGCCTGATCGTGAAGGCCTCCCCGGAGGACGCGCTGGTCTACGCCGTGAACCTCGACACCGGCGCGCCCGTCACCAACGCCGAAATCCGCCTCTCCGAATACAAGACCCCGAAGGCGCAGGGGCGAACCGGACCCGACGGCCTCCTCTCCCTCCGCATCCCGCCGATGGACGAGAACAACCAGCTCCGGGTCGTTGGCACGGCGGGCGAGTCGATGGCGGCGACGACCCTCTACCTGAGCAATTCCGAGCGCACTCCCCTCCGGGCCTACACCTACACCGACCGGCCCGTGTACCGCCCCGGCCACACGGTCCATTTCAAGTCGCTGCTCCGGGAGCTGGCGAACGAGACGTACCGGATTCCCGCGATCCGGCAGGCCGGAATTCGCGTGACCGACGGGAAGGGGAACCTCGTCCACACCGGCAATGCGGAGACGAACGCCTACGGCTCCCTGTCCGGCAGCTTCGACCTGAACGAAAACGCGATTCCCGGCAGTTACACCCTCAGCCTTACCCTCGACGGGAAGCCGTACGAGTCGGACTTCCGGGTGGCGGAGTACCGCAAGCCGGAGTTCGAGGTGACGGTCGCGCCGGAGCGGAAGCGGTACGTGCAGGGCGAGACGGTCCGGGCGACGGTCTCCACACAGTACTACTTCGGCGCGCCGGTAGCGAACGCGAAAGTGAACTACTTCGTCACCCGCTCCGCCTCGTGGCACGTCCCAGACCATGAATCGTGGGACGAAGACCTGGAATTCGACGACGGCGGCTACGGCGGTGGGGAGTCCATCGCCGAAGGGGAGGGCGTGACGGACAAGAACGGGCAGTTCCGCATCACGGTCCCCCCGCCCCCGGCTCCCGCCTCCGATGCGGGCGACCTGGAGGGGCAGGATTGGGAGTACGACATCAACGCGACGGTGATCGATCCGAGCCACCGGAGCGAATCGGGCGATGCGGACGTACTGGTGACCCAGGGGGAGTATCGCATCGAAGCGGCGGCGGAGGATTCGGTGGCGCGGCCCGGCCAGCCCGTTGAAGTCGCGATCCGCGCGGTGGACTACGACGGGAAACCTGTCCCCGGCGCATCGGGCGAAGCGGCGCTCGTGCGGGTGGACTGGCTCCGGGGCCGGGAGAAGCGGGAGGAGATCGCCCGGCAGCCCTGGCGCGCCGACCCGAAGGGGCAGGGGAGCGTCGCCCTCACGCCCCCCCGCGACGGCGATTACCGCGTAGTCGTCACCGCCGCCGACCGGCGTGGCCGCACGATCACCAGCTCGGCTTGGGTCTGGGTCATGGGCGACGATCACGCGACCTTCTCCTACCCGTACCAGGACCTCGACGTGCGGGCCGACAAGAAGCTGTACAAGGAGGGGGAGACCGCCGAGATCATCGTCAACACGAAGCACGCCCCGACGACCGCGCTCCTCACCCTCGAAGGCTCGAAAATATTGCAAAGCCGCCGGGTGAAGCTCGCGGGGAAGACGAACGTCCTCAAGATCCCCGTCACGCCGGACCTCATGCCCGCCGCGAAGCTGAACGTCTGCTTCGTGAAGGGCAAGGACATGGTCTCCGGCGACGCGGTGCTGAACGTCTCGCGGGAGCGGAAGGCCCTGAAGGTGGAGGTGACGCCCGACAAGCGGACCTACCTGCCGGGGGAGGCGGCGACCTACCGCGTCCGCACCCTCTCGCCGGAGGGGGAGCCGGTCCCGGCGGAGGTCTCGCTGGGCGTGGTGGACGAGGCGATCTACGCGGTGCAGCCGGAGACGACTCGACCCATCGTCTCGTACTTCTACCCGAAGCAGGTCCACGAGGTGCAGACCGCCTTCTCCGCGCCCGACGTGTACCTCTCCGGGGATGAGAAGGAGGGAAAGAGCCAATATGCGCAGGATCGAATCGAGACCCGGCGGAAGTTCCTCGACACGGCGTTCTGGGCTCCGGCAACGGTGACGGACGCTCAAGGCGAGGCATCATTCACCGTGACGATGCCGGACAACCTCACGTCCTGGCGGGCGACGGCTCGCGCCGCCACCCTGAATACCGACGTGGGCGAGGCGACCAGCGAGGCGGTCACGCAGAAGCCGTTCATGCTGCGCCTGGAAGCCCCGCGATTCATGACGCAGGGGGATGAGATCGCCCTCGCCGCCGTGGCGCACAACATGACCCGCGCGCCCCTCACCGCCGCCGTCGGGCTGGAGATGGACGGCGCGCCCGCCGGGGAGGCGCAGGAGGTGCGAATCGAGCCGGGGGACTCCCGGCGGGTCGAGTGGCGGATCGCGGCCCCGGAGGTCGGCGACGTGCCGGTGCGGGTGTGGGCGCGGGCGGGCGCGCTCTCCGACGCGATGGAGCAGACCCTCCCGGTGCTGGCGAAGGGGCGGGAACGGTCGATCCTGCGCTCCGGCGCGGTGGACGACCGCGACACCGTCTCACTGGACATCCCGAAGAACGCCATCCCCGGCACGCAGACCCTTACCCTGCGCCTGACGCCGTCGCTCGCCTCGGCGATGCTGGGGTCGCTCGATTACCTCGCGACGTACCCCTACGGCTGCACCGAGCAGACGATGTCCGCCTTCCTCCCCGACCTGATGATCGTGGAGCTGCTGGACAAGGCGGGGGTGGAGAACCCCGCCTTGCGGCAACGGTTGCCGAAGATGGTGGAGTCGGGGCTGCTGCAGCTTTACCAGCACCAGCACGAGGACGGCGGCTGGCGGTGGTGGGCCTACGACGAGGCCGACCCCTGGATGACGGCGTACGTCGTCTTCGGGCTGCAAAAAGCGAAGGAGCTGGGCTTCCGGGTGACGCCTGAGGCGCTGACGAACGGTGTAAACGCCCTGAAGCGGATGGCCGAAAACCCGAAGAAGATCGAGCCGGACACCCAGGCGTATCTGGCGTACGTTCTGGCTCTCTCCGGGGAGCCGGACGCCGCGCGGGGAGTCGTGGCCCGCTACACCGACGCGAGCGGGGCCGTCCGGCCCACGGGACTGAGCGACTGGGGCCGCCCCATGCTCGCCCTCGCATTGGAGCGGCTGGGCCGTGCGGAAGAGGGCCGGGCGCTGCTGGAGACGGTGTGGCCGCACTTCACCGGCGGGACCTTCGCCCCGGTGGACGACAAAAAGGAGAAGCTCTGGCGCTCGGACGCGGAGTACGCCGCCGTGCTGCTCACCGCCGCCGCCACGCTCACTCCGAACGACGCGCGGCTGCCTGAGCTCGTGCGCGGGTTGCTGGAGCGCCGCCGGGCCGACCACTGGCACTCGACGCGGGACACGGCGTTCGCGCTCTACGGCCTGAGCCGGTATCTCCTCGCGTCGGAGGAGCTGTCGCCGGATATGACGGCCCGCGTGACGGTGAACGGGCGGGAGGTGGCGAGCCGGCGCTTCACGCCGGCGGACGTGTTCCGGCCCGAAGTGACGATCCCCCTTGACCCGCAGAAAATCGGGCCGGGACCGGTGGAGATCGTGGTGGAGAAATCGGGGACGGGGCGGCTCTACTACTCCGCGTCGTGGAGCGGGACGGTCGATACGGACCTCTCGAAGCCGGTCCGCGACGACTCCGGCCTCGTGGTGGAGCGGCACTACCGCGTGATGAAGCCGGGCGAGGCGCCGGTCGTCAACCCGAAAGCGCCCCCGCCGACGGGGCCGGGGCAGACGGAGTTCCAGCCGGGGGATATCGTGGAGGTGACGCTGACCCTCCGCACGGCCCGCCCCCTCGATTACGTGATGGTGGAGGACCCGCTCCCGGCGGGGTTCGAGTCGCGGGACCGGGGGGACGTGGAGCCGTGGGAGTGGACGAACTGGTGGGCCGACCAGGTGACGCGCGACGAGGGGATAAGCTTCGCGGTGCGGCATCTCGATCCCGGCGCGAGGACGATCACCTACCGGGTGTTCGCGCAGGTTCCCGGCACGTACACGGCCCTCCCGCCGAGGATCTATGACATGTACAACCCGGAGCTGCGCGGAGAAGGGGCGGCTCAATCCGTGATCGTACAATGAGATGAATCATTCACCCGCACACCCTTTTATTGTCCTAAATGGACCGTCTCAATGCTCAGTTTTTGGCATACTAAAGGAGGAAGCTTCCGTGAGGAGAGTAGAGGGAGGACGAGATGACCGCCAAAGAGGAACTCCTGCAAATCGTTGAAGCCATGCCCGAAGAGGAAGCGGCTTTTCTGCTCCGGGGTATGAAACAAAGAAGGGAAACACACGATACCTACCCCCTTATCTTCACCTTATTGAAGAACGATTAGCCGCAATGGACCCAATACTTTTTGAGGAGCTTCCCACAGACATGGCGGAGCAACACGACCATTACGCCTACGGGACTCCCAAGAAGTGAGATAAGTCTTCATTGATGCCTTTCACCTCATCGCTACTACTCTGCCGCAGGACGAATGGCATGCATCCGCGTTGCGGGCAGATAAACGGCTGGGAACCGGCGTTCTCCGCGTCACCACCCACGAAGTCTTCACCGAATATTTAGCCGCGATGGCCCGATTTGCCCACCTCCGCACGCTGGCGGTGGAGGTCGTCCGTGCAATGAGGCGTGACCCTTCCGTTTATGTAATTTCGCCTTCTCTGGAAATGTTCGACCGTGGCTTGGGGCGCTATGAGAACCGGCCCGATAAGAACTACAGCCTGGTCGATTGCATCTCGATGGTGGTGATGGAAGAGGAGGGAATCCATGAGATCCTCACCAATGATCACCACTTCGAGCAGGAGGGATTCACGATCCTTATACGCAAATAAGCGGAGATGATTCCCTCGCGCCAACTCCCCTCTGTTTTGTTTCTATCTTTTCTCATCTTTGATTTCATGAAGCATCTCATCATCGGCACGGCGGGGCACGTCGATCACGGCAAGACCTCGCTCATCCACGCCCTCACCGGCACGAACACCGACCGCCTCCGCGAAGAGCAGGAGCGCGGCATGTCCATCGAGCTTGGCTTCGCGTCGTTCACCCTGCCGAGCGGCGTGGAGGCGGGGATCGTGGACGTGCCCGGCCACGAGCGGTTCCTCAAGAACATGCTCGCCGGGGCGGGCGGGATGGACCTCGTCCTCCTCGTCATCGCCGCCGACGAAGGCGTGATGCCCCAGACCCAGGAACATCTCGACATCCTCCAGATCCTCCAGGCCAAAAGCGGGATCATCGCCCTCACCAAAGCCGACCTCGTCGAGCCGGAGTGGCTGGAGATGATGGAAGAGGAGATCCGCGAGCGGCTCCAGGGCACGTTCCTCGCCGACGCGCCGATGCTCCCCGTCAGCGCCGTTTCCCGTCAGGGCCTCCCCGAACTCACCCGGGAGATCGACGCCCGCGCGCAGGAGATCCAGGAGCGGTCCGCCACCGGCCCGTTCCGCCTCCCCGTGGACCGCGTCTTCACCATGCCGGGGTTCGGGACGGTGGTGACGGGGACCCTCTGGAGCGGGCGCATCCGGGTGGGGGACGCGGTTCAGCTTCAGCCCTCCGGCGGCGCCTCCCGCGTGCGGGGACTCCAATCCCACGGGCGCAAGGTGGAGGAGGTCGCCGCCGGAAGCCGCGCGGCGGTCAACCTCGCGGGGCTGGATGTGGAGGACGTGCGCCGGGGCGATGTCGTCGCGCCGCCGGGGCTCCTCCGGCCGACCTACATCGTGGACGTGCAGGCGGAGCTGTTGCCCGACCTCGACCGGCCGCTGGCGAACCGCACCCGCATCCGCCTCCACATCGGCACCGACGAGATCATCGGGCGGATGGTGCTCCTCGACCGGGAGGAGGCGGAACCCGGCTCCGGCGTCCCGGCCCAGCTCCAACTCGAAGAGCCAGTGGCCGCGCTCCGGGGGGACCGCTTTGTGCTGCGGCTCTTCTCCCCCACATACCTCCTCGGCGGGGGGACCGTCCTCGACCCGAACGCCCGCCGCCACCGCCGCTTCGACGAGAAGGTGCTGGACCGCCTCGCGGTGCTGGAGGTCGGCGGCCTGGAGGACCAGGTCACCCAGGCTCTTCGGGAGCGGGGAGTCGCCCTCTCCGCCCCGAAAGACATCGCCGGCATCCTGAGTGCGGACGTTTCCGAGGTCTCCGAAGCGCTGGCCCACATGGCCGAATCCGGCGCCGCCGTGGCCGTGGGGGACCGGTTCATCGGCGCGGAGGTGCTGGACCGGGTGGAGCGGGACCTGGAAACGATGCTGGAGAACTTCCACCGGCGGCATTCGCTCCGCGCCGGCCTGCCCCGCGAGGAGGCGAAGAGCCGCGTCGCCCCGAAGCTCGACAACCGCTCGTGGAACGCCCTGCTGGAAGCGTTGAACGGGCGGGAGCGGATCGCCCTCGCCCCGGCGACGCTCCGGCTCGCTTCCCACGAGGTCGCCTTCACGCCGGAGCAGCGCGCCCTCGCCGACCGGATCGAGTTCCGCTACACTGCCGAACCCTACAACCCTCCTTCTGCGGACGAGGTGATCGAAGCGTCGGGGAAGGGGGCGGAGGAGCTCTTCGACGCGCTGGTGGAGCAGGGGACGCTGGTGAAGATCGCCAATGACCTCTACCTCCACCGCACCGCCGTCGAGGGCGCAATTGAAACGATCCGCGCCTCGGTGGGCGGCGAGGAAGGGTTCACCGCCGCGCAGGCGCGGGACCAGCTCGGCTCCAGCCGCAAGGTCGTGATCCCCCTGCTGGAGTACCTGGACGCGCAGCGCATCACCCGGAGAATGGGGGATATGAGGATTCTGGAGGCGTAACATGAGGAACTTTCGAGTCGTCGGGGAACAAGATCTGGAGGCGCTCGCGGCCATGCGGTGGGACTTCAAGACGGAAGGGACCCCAGACGCTTCCACCGATTGCGACCGGTGGGATTTCATCGAAGCCTGCACGCTCTTCCTCCAGCGGGGTCTCCGGCGGGAAACCTGGGTCTACTGGGTTGCCGAGGAAGCGGAGGAGATCGTCTCGCACCTCTTCATCCAGATGATCGAGAAGGTGCCCGCGCCCGGCGATCTGCACCCGAAATGGGGCTACGTGACGAACGTCTACACCCGGCCCGACTTCCGCGACCGGGGCGTCGGCTCCGAGTTGATGGAGCACGTCGTGAGATGGGCCGGGGAAATCGGGCTGGAGCTGTTGATCGTGTGGCCGAGCCGGGAGAGCGCGACGTTCTACCGCCGCGCGGGATTCGAGAACTCCGGCGAGATCATGGAATTGAACTTCGAGAACGAAGGGGCATCCTGATAGGATGCCCGGACAAAGGAGAGAGTCTTCGAATGAGGCAAACGCGGCTGACCCGGATCGTTCCGGGAGTCTTTTTCCTGCTCCTGGCGGGCCCACTTTCTGCGGCGGAGCCCTCCCCGGCGCGCGACCGTCCCGTCGCACGGGGAACCGTCTTCGAGGACCGGGACCGGGACGGCGTCCGCGACCCCGGCGAGAGAGGGCTGTCCGGAGTCCGGGTTTCCAACGGGCGCGAGGTCGTCAAGACGGACCGCCGGGGCGTCTGGCGGCTCCCCCACGACGACGACACGATCTTCTTCGTCATCAAGCCGCGCGGGTGGATGACCCCGGTGAACGAGCACCGGCTCCCCCGGTTCTATTACATCCACAAGCCCGCCGGCTCCCCGAAGCAGAAATACCCCGGCGTGGAGCCCACCGGGCCGCTTCCCGCCTCCATCGACTTCCCCCTCCACCGCCAGAAGGAGCCGGACCGCTTCCGCGCCGTCTTCTTCGCCGACCCCCAGCCCCGCAACCAGCAGGAGATCGATTATATCGCGCACGACGTGGTGGAGGAGCTGGTCGGCGTGGACGCGTCGTTCGGCGTGACGCTCGGCGACATCATGTTCGATAACCTCTCCCTCTTCGGAAGCCTGAACTCCACCGTCGCCCTGATCGGCATCCCCTGGTACAACGTCATCGGCAACCACGATATCAACTACGATTCTCCGGACGATAAGCACTCCGACGAGACCTTCGAGCGCCACTACGGCCCCAGCTACTACTCCTTTGACCACGGCCCCGTCCATTTCATCGTGCTGGACGACATCGAGTGGACCGGCCGCACGGCGGCGAAGCCGGGGGCCTACGCCGCCGGACTGGGAGCGGAGCAGGTGGAGTTCGTCAAAAACGACCTCGCCCACGTGCCGAAGAACCAGCTCATCGTGCTGATGATGCACATTCCGCTCAACCAGATCAGGGACCGCCACGGCCTGTACCGCCTCATCGAGAACCGGCCGTTCACCATGTCGATCTCCGGGCACACGCATTACCAGGAGCACCGGTTCATCACTCGCGAGGGCGGGTGGCAGGGGCCGGAGCCTCATCACCACGTCGTCAACGTCACCGTGTCGGGAAGCTGGTGGCAGGGCGCGCCGGACGAGCGGGGCATCCCTCACGCGCTGATGAGCGACGGCGCGCCGAACGGCTACTCCATCCTCACCTTCGACGGGACCCGCTACTCCATTGAGTTCAAGGCCGCCGCCCGCCCGGCGGAGTACCAGATGAACCTTTACGCCCCGGATTTTGTCTCGATAGAGGAAACCGGGAAGACCGAGGTCGTGGCGAACGTCTTCGCCGGGTCGGACCGTTCCCGTGTCGAGATGCGCGTGGGAGACGGGAACTGGACGCCAATGGAAAGGGTGAGGCGCGTGGACCCTCAGTACCAGCGGCTGAAAGAGCTGGAGGCCGGGCCGAACCCGCCCCCCGGCAGGAGGCTCCCCGCCGCCCGCGCGACCCCCCACATCTGGCGGGCGATGCTCCCGAATAATCTCAAACCCGGCACGTACGCCATCGAGGTGCGGGAGACGGACATGTTCGGCAAGACGAATACAGCCCAGCGCCGTATCTACGTCACCGGCCCCGCGCCTTAAACGGGCTTGCGGCAGTCAGACATGGATTCCCGTATCTTCTACCGCCGGGCGACCGAAGCGGATTTCCCCGCGCTGCTGGAGATGCGGTAAGCCTTCCAGACGGAGGGGGACCGCCCCGCGCCCTCCGTCTCTCAGCAGGAGGAGTTCTTCCGGGTCTTCGAGGAATTCCTCCGGCTGGAGTTGAACGGGCCGGACTGGGCCTTCTGGGTGGCGGAGGCGGAAGGGGAGGTCGTCTCCACGCTCTTCGTCCACCGGATCCGGAAGATCCCCCGGCCCCAGCGCCTCCACGACTCTTACGGCTATATCACGAACGTTTACACCAAACCGGCGTATCGCAATCGAGGCATCGGGGGAGGGCTGATGGATCACGTATTTTCCTGGGCGAAGGCGGAAGACCTGGAACACCTCATCGTCTGGCCGAGGCCGGGGAGCGAGCGGTTCTACGCGCGAGCCGGGTTCACATCCGAACACCCCTTCCTGGAAAAGCCTCTCCGCAGGGAAGGAGCGCCCCCCGATGAGCTATGATCCCGCCGCCCCCCCGGAAGGCGATTCAAGCGCCGTTCTCCTCCTCTCCGGCGGCCTGGACAGCTACACCGCCGGGGGAATCGCGCGGGAGCGGGGGCTGGAGCTGTACGCCCTCTCCTTCGATTACGGCCAGCGCCACGACCGCGAGGTGAAAAGCGCCGCCCGCGTCGCGTCCGACCTCGGCGTGAAGGAGCATCTCACGCTCGAACTCGACCTGCGGAAGTGGGGCGGCAGCGCCCTTACCGATAAGATCGCCGTCCCCACGGGCCGGGACGAGGGCGAAATGGCGGAGTCGATCCCCAGCACTTATGTCCCCGCGCGCAATATCATCTTCCTCTCGCTGGCGCTGGGGTATGCCGAGGCGCGGGGGGCGCGGGCGATCCTCGCCGGGATGAACCAGCTCGACTACAGCGGCTACCCCGACTGCCGCGCCGAGTTTCTGCAAGCCTTCGAGGAGATGGCAAACCGGGGCACGAAGGCCGGGGTGGAAGGGGAGGGCTTCCGCATCTGGGCGCCGCTCGTCCACATGACGAAAGCCGAGATCGTTCGGGAGGGGATGCGCCTGGGGCTGGACTACGGCCTGACCTGGAGCTGCTACCTGGGCGGGGAGACCCCCTGCGGCGCTTGCGATAGCTGCATCCTCCGCGCGAAGGGGTTCATGGAAGCCGGGGTTCCGGACTCTTTGACCTCGTAGGATTGCGCCTCCACTCTCTTGTCTCCTGTTAGGAAGGGAACCGGGAGACTCCCCGTCCTCGGACTGAACGGGAGGTGCGGCTCCGTGAACTGCGCCAAGCCTTTGTGCGGTATTACTGGCCGAGGATGCCAGGACCGATGAACTCCAGATTCGCCGCCGGTGCAGGGGAGAACCCGCATCGTGTCGAAGCGGTGAGAGGCGATCTCATGGCGGCTGTAGCTGCGGGATTCGGGCCGCTTCGTTGGATACCGTCCGGGACAACGGCATGGGGTGCAACTCTCTGAAAATTATCTTATCATAGAGCCGTGATGCAGGCGTGTGGGCCTGCATCCATCTCTATTGTTCCATCCATCATATCGTGATCATCCCACCCTTAATGGTGGGGTCTACGGGAGGAGAGCCGGGCGTATGGCCGGAGTGGCGTTGAAGAACCTGTACAAAGTCTTTAAAGACGTGGTCGCCGTGAACGACCTGAACCTGGACATCCGGGACAAGGAGTTCATGGTGCTGGTGGGGCCGTCGGGGTGCGGCAAGACGACCGCGCTGCGGATGATCGCCGGGCTGGAAGAGTCGTCGGACGGAGAGATCTTCATCGGCGACCGGCTGGTCAACGACGTGAGCCCGAAGGACCGGGACATCGCGATGGTGTTTCAGAACTACGCCCTCTACCCTCACATGAGCGTATACGACAATATGGCGTTCGGCTTGAAGCTGCGGAAGGTCCCCCGCGAGGAGATCCAGCGGCGGGTGAGCGAGGTGGCGAAGATGCTGGGCCTGGATGCCCTGCTGCACCGCAAGCCGAAGCAGCTCTCCGGCGGGCAGCGTCAGCGGGTGGCGCTCGGACGGGCCATCGTGCGGGAGCCGCAGGTCTTCCTCATGGACGAGCCGCTCTCCAACCTCGACGCGAAGCTGCGGGTGCAGACCCGTGCGGAGATCATCAAGCTCCACCGTCGGCTGGGGATCACCACCGTCTACGTCACCCATGATCAGGTCGAGGCGATGACGATGGGGGACCGGATCGCGGTGATGAGCGAGGGGGTGCTGCAGCAGGTGGACACGCCGCTGAACCTGTACAACCGCCCGACGAACAAGTTCGTGGCGGGATTCATCGGCAGCCCGGCGATGAACTTCGCGGACGCGAAGGTGGAGCGGAACGGGACGGAGACGGGGCTCGACTTCGGCGCGTTCCGGCTGAAGCTCCCGAAGGAAGCGGCGGAGCGGGTGGCGGGACACGCGGGGAAGACGGTGACGTTCGGGATTCGCCCGGAGGACATCTTCGACCGGTCGCTGTCGAACGCCCCCGCCGAGGACGGGAACACCGCGACGGCGCTGGTGGAGGTGACGGAGATGATGGGGGACCGGGCGTACCTGTACCTGAGCTTCGGGGAGGGGCTGACCTGGATCGCGAATGTGGATTCAGAGACGCAGGCGAAGGACGAGGCGCCGCTGGAGGTCGCGTTCGACATGCAGAAGAGCCACGTCTTTGACCCGGAAACCGAACAGGCGATTTACTGAAGATGATGGAGTTTTACGCCATCTGCTCTTTTAGGATGCGGAATCGCTGAATTTTTGACCTGTCAGGTAGAATGAAGAGCAGAAGGAGTGAGAAGAAATGCTGCTCAAAGGTGAAGGGATAGAAACTCACCCGGAGGTATCCGGGGGAGACGCTTGCATTGCCCACACGCGGATCCCCGTCTGGAGCTTGGTGCAGTATCGCCGGCTGGGGGCGACTGATGCCGAACTGCTCCAATGGTATCCGGACTTGACATCGGGGGATCTGGAAAATGCTTGGGCTTACTACCAGACTCATCAGGACGAGATCGAACGCCAGATCGAGGAGAACGAGGCGGCTTGACGCATGGCCGACCTGATCGCGGATGAGAACTTTCCCTTACCTGTGGTTCAGGAATTGCAGCGGTTGGGCCATGACGTTCTGCTTTGGGCAGAAACAGGCCTTGCAAATCAGCGTTACCCCGATCCGTCTGTACTCCAGCTCGCCGCTCAGAAAGGGAGAGCTCTCCTGACGATCAACCGCAAAGATTTCATCCGGTTGCATGCGGAATCAGGGGAGCATGAGGGAATTATCGTTTGTACTCAGGATCTCGATTTTCGAGGACAAGCACGGAGGATTCACGAGGCAATAGAGACAGAAGAACCGCTTCGAGGGAAACTCATGAAAATAAACCGACCCGCATGAACGCTTCACGCCCGGTGGAAGTGACGGAGATGATGGGGGACCGGGCGTACCTGTACCTGAGCTTCGGGGAGGGGCTGACCTGGATCGCGAATGTGGATTCAGAGACGCAGGCGAAGGACGAGGCGCCGCTGGAGGTCGCGTTCGACATGCAGAAGAGCCACGTCTTCGACCCGGAAACCAAACAGGCGATTTACTGATCCACCCATTTCACCGGCAGAACGATTAAGAGCGCTCCTCCAACGGCTTCCATTGCTTATTGCGGGGGCCGATGTAGATGGCGCTGGGACGGATGAGCCGATTGTTCTCCATCTGCTCCAGCATGTGGGCGGTCCATCCCGAGGTGCGCCCGATCCCGAAGACGGGGGTGAACAGCTCGGAGGGGACATCGACGGCGTGGAGGATGAGCGCGGCGAACAGCTCCACGTTGGCGTAGAGGTGGCGGCCCGGCTTCAGCTCCTCTAGAACCCGTACGGTGGTCTCTTCCACGGCGAGCGTGAGATCGAGGAGTCGTCGGTCATTCGTGCGCGCGGCCATCTTCTCCGCTGCGTCGCTGAGGAGGGCGGCGCGGGGGTCGCGCACCTTGTACACCCGGTGCCCGAAGCCCATGATCCGGCGGCCCTGCTCCATCTCGTTGCGGATCCAGGCTTCCGCGCGGTCGGGGCTCTGGATCTGGGTGAGCATCTGGAGGACGGGGCCGGGGACGCCGCCGTGCTTGGGACCTTTCAGCGCCCCGATGGCGGC
>JAHWJO010000684.1 GCA_019348365.1 Armatimonadota bacterium
CTCCAGGCAGTTTGCTCATTCCTCTCCCTGATCTCTTACCGGCTAATCAATTACAAACATTTTTATTTGAGCCCTTTCTTTGACTTATTCTACACATAACGTTCCCCGTCTCAAACGATCTTGAGGTTTTACATGACCCGACCGTCCCGGCGTCTCTGCGGGTTCAACCTGCTGGAGATGTTCATCTACAACGGCCAGCCCTCTCCCGGTTTCCGGCAGGAGGAGATCGCCCGCATTCACGAGTGGGGCTTCAATTTCGCCCGGCTGCCGCTCGATTACCGCTTCCTCACCCACGACACCGCCGGGGACGATTTCAACCCCGGCGCCCTCCGGCAGATCGATAAAGTCCTCGATGACGGCGAGGAGTTCGGGATCCACGTCTCCATCAACCTCCATCACGCGCCGGGCTTCTGCATCAACACCCCCCGCGAGACCTGGACCCTCTGGACCTCGAAAGGGGCGCAGATGGAGAACGAGCGGATCTGGGGAATGTTCGCGCGGCGGTACGACGGCCGTAACCACGTCTCCTTCGACCTCGTGAACGAGCCGACCGGCTGCACGATGGAGCAGTACACCGCCTTCGTGCGGGAGATGGTGGAGGCGATCCGCTGCGTGGACGACGACCGGTTCATCATCGCTGACGGCTACGATGTGGGTCGGAAGGTGATCGAGGGGGTGGAGGACCTGGGCATCGGGCAGAGCCTCCACTGCTACGAGCCTGTCTGGGTGACCCATCACCTCGCCGGTTGGGTCCCCGCGATGACGGCCTACACCGAGCCGCCGGTCTATCCCGGACCGCTGCCCAAGCGGGAGGATTACGCCGAAACGTTCCCGCCCGGCCACCCGCACCGCTGGGTCGTGGAGAAGTACGGGCAGGGAATGATGGATCGAGAGTGGCTGCGGCGGGAGCTTCAGCCCTGGTTCGACTACGCCGTGGCGGGGAACTGGGTCCACTGTGGCGAGTTCGGGGTCCACCCCACCGCCCCGCACGAGACATCGCTGAACTGGCACGAAGACATGCTGTCGCTCCTCCACGAGCACGGGATCGGGTGGGCGCTCTGGAACCTGCGGGGATCGTTCGGGATTCTGGATTCAGGCCGACCGGAGGGCGAGATGATATCCCTTCCCAACGGCGATCTCCTCGATGAGAAGCTGCTTCAATTCCTGCAGCGGTATCGTCAATAGTCCCTTCAGGTATCTGTCCTTTTCGGTGTGTGTGTCCGGCGAATGCATTCGCCGGACACACACCCTCTAATGACCCGGCCTCTCTTTCGTACAGTTGACGGTGAACAGGGCTCGAAGTAAACTGTAGCGAGCCTGAACCCCCATGGTTCCTCCCCCAAGCGATCCCGAATCGGGCATGAATTCGCCCCAGAGCCTTGACCGGGCCGCTCGCTTCCGGTATACTTCGTAGGAACAGGTGTTCTGTTTACTCCCATTAGATGAAGGTAGGAATGACGATGGCAACCCGTAAAACGGCGACGACGGCGCAATTGGCCTTGCTGGAGGAATTGCCTGCCCCCCCGAAGACTCCCAGAGATAGCGGAAAGAAACGCCCCCGGCGATCCCCGGCAGCGGCGGCGGATGTAACCATTAAGGGGACTTCTGCTTTGAAGGATGTGATCCGAGATGCGGTTTCAAAGGCGCGCCACAAGAGCGCCTCCGCGTCTTCCGTGGAAGCACCGGCCCCGGCTCCCGTCCGCTCGCAAGCTTCACCGTCCACTCCCCCAACTCCAGAAGCGGCGACGAAAATTCGTTCGGCATCCGCTAAGGTCGGGAAAACGAAGTCCTCCCCCACGAAAGCTTCCGCCAAGGCCGCGACGATATCCACTCCGTCGGCTTCCGGAGTGTCGAATGATTCGGCAGGATGGAAGGATTCGCCAGCCTCGACCGCATTGAAGACGCGCGCCTCCGGTAAAAAAATGAAACCAGCGGCAGTACCCGAACTATCGACCCCGGCGAAAACCCACTCTAATAAGCTGCCTGTGAAGCCATCCAAGGCCAGGAAGACGAAAGCGGAAGCGCCGGCGGTCT
>JAHWJO010000685.1 GCA_019348365.1 Armatimonadota bacterium
GAAGCGCAGCACGCCGTCCGCTCCTCTCTCTTCTACCTCCTGGGCAGTGTCCGCGAGGGAGCGAGATGGAGCATCCCGCCGATGGGACTCTCCGGAGCGCAGTGGGGCGGCCACGTCTTCTGGGACGCGGATACATGGATGTTCCCGGTGCTGGGCCTCCTCCATCCTGAGCTGGCCCGGTCCATCGTGGATTACCGCTCCCACACGCTGGAGGGCGCAAAGTGGAACGCGCGAAAAGAAGGCTACCGGGGCGCGGATTACGCCACCGAAAGCGCGGTGACGGGCCGGGAGATCGCCCCGGCGGAGTTCCCCTTCCACGATCAGACCTCGGCGGACGTAGGCATCGCCCAGTGGCGGCATTTCCTCCTCAACGGAGATAAAGAACGGCTGGAGCGGGTCGCGTATCCGATTCTTCGAGAGGCGGCGATCTACTACCAGAGCCGATCGGTCTACAATAAGGCGGAAGACCGGTACGAGATCCGGCAGGTGATCTCGCCGGACGAGACCGCCGGGTTCGTGGACAACGACGTTTATACCAACGCCGCCGCAAAGCTGTGCCTGCAATACGCCGTCGAGGCGAGCCGGCTGCTGGAAAAACCCTATCCGAGCGAATGGACGGCGATCTCCGACAAGCTGTGGCTGCCGTTCGATAAGGAGAACCGGCGGTATCTGGAGCACGAAGGCTATAAGAAGACGCGGCGCATGCCCAAACAGGCCGACGCGCAGCTCCTTTTCTTCCCGCTGGACCTCCCCGCGCCGTTCGAGGTGAAGGCGAACACCCTCACCTTTTACGCCGGACACACGAGTCCCATCGGCCCGGCGATGACTTCATCGGTGCATGCGGTGATCGCGGCCCAACTGGCGGCGCAATCCTCCGTCAGAACGGACGCAAAACCCGCGATCCCCGGCGACGAACAGGCAAGTACGGGAAAGGAGGGGAGGGGCGAGGAGGGCACAGGCGAAACGGGACCGGGAGCGGGTTCAAAAAGCGAAGGTGAATGGCGAAAGCAGGCGCTGGAGTACTTCCGGCAGAGCTATCGCCCCTTCGTCCGGCCCCCGTTCTACAACTTTTCCGAGAAACGCTCGATGAACAATACGACATTCCTGACGGGATGCGCGGGGGTAGGGATGGGCCCCCTCTACGGCTTCGGGGGCATCCATTACGACAGCGAAGGCATCCGGGCCACCCCCGTCCTCCCGGAGCCGTGGAAGCGACTGAAGATCACCGGAATCCACTATCGCGGCAGCGTTTACGATCTGGAGGTCACGCCGGGGACTCCCGGACGCCTGCAAAAGCGAGAGGCGCGGCCATGAAGACCTCCAAGCGTATCCCGTCGCAACGGCTCCCTGATGCAGGCATTCACGTCCGCAGAATCCTGCACTCCACCGTCGCGTTTCTCCTGATCGGCCTGAGCCGGATGACCGCCGCCCATCCCCACCGGCCTGAAGAGAATGTCCCGCCACACATCCATGAAGTCACCGGGCGGCAGGTCTTTGAGGGGCCATGGGCTGTCCCCCTCGCCATCCTGGTGATGCTCGTCGTCTTCGTCGGCCTGCCCTGCCTGGTCATCTGGAGCCTGATGCAGCTCTATCAGCGGCTCCCCTGGAATGCTCGCAACCGATGAACACCCTGAGGAGCCGTCTTTGAGTCGTGGGTCGGGGAGTCGCCCTCATCCCGTCACTCCGCGCGGGGGTGAGGGCGAACTCAACGACGGAGTTCCAGGTCAGTCCTTTAACGTACTGTCGAAGCCTGCGCGAGAGAGCTTTTCCATCACCTGACTTCGGTCCACCTTCGATTCGTCATACTGAACGGTCACGTCTTTCGCCGGAACGTCCACGTCTACCGACTGAACCCCGTCCAGCCGTCCCAGGGCGCGCCGGATGGCGTTCGCGCAACCATCGCAGGTGATGTCGCTTGCATGTGCCGTAAATTGCGCCATGATCGACCTCCTTGGATATACTGATTTCTGTAGGACATAAGCAAAAACAAGGGCCGAACCTCGTAGTGCCCCAGACTCCCGGGCACGCCCCCG
>JAHWJO010000686.1 GCA_019348365.1 Armatimonadota bacterium
TCGCACAAAGCTGAAGCGCCTCTACCCTTCACATTCTTAGTGGTCATGTACTAGGTGGCGGTGCATGCAAATGTTACGGTCCCGTCACAACCCTCTACTCCTCCGGATCCCGTGGAATAATGAAGTCGGGAAGGGATGAGGCTCTCACGGGTCCACCTCAGAAACATCCAAAGATCCACCCGCAGATTTGAACCCTGTAACGGAAGCGTCATAACCCTTTTCCCCAGCCCTTGTTATGGAATAATCGGAACAGGAAGGTCGATGGCCGCTGGAAGGCGGTCAGAAGTATCCGGGCGATGAGCCCACCCTATCTCTCAGTAAGTCCATGGAGGAAACCGTGAAAAACGTGCGCAATCGAAGCGAAGGCTTCACCCTCATCGAGCTCCTGATCGTCATCGCGGTCATCGCGATCCTCGCGGCGCTCGCCATCCCGAACCTGCTCAGCTCCCGCAAGGCGGCGAACGAGACGGCGGCCATCGCCCAGCTCAAGACCATCTCTTCCGCCCAGGAGACCTACAAGATCCGCGGAATGGGCACCGGCGGAGTTTACGCCACCCTCTCTGCTCTTCAGACTTCAGGGCTGGTGCTCTGGCCCAGCACGACGGGCTTCGTGAAGAGCGGCTATACCTTCGCGGACATCCTGGCGACCCCGGACACCGTCCAGTGGGGCGTGTCGGCGGTTCCGAACCAGGGCGCGGGCGACCGCACCTTCTGCGTGACGATGGACAACTTCGTGCGCGGCCAGACCGGCACCACCCCTCCGGCCGACATCGCGACGGCTCAGGGATCTGGCTGGCTTCCGGTCCAGTAATCAAACAATACCCAGGCGGCTGCGGTCCCTGTTTGCAAAAGCCGGCCCTCCACACCAGGGGGTCGGCTTTTGCGGTATCTCGCCGCATCTGCCGATCATGAGAGCAAGCCCCGTTTCCGGTAGCAATCCCGCCACACCGCCGCCAACCCTGCCCGTTCGTGGAATGACGGGTTAGAGAAGACGCTGTACCCTTACCTTTAATTTATTGGAATCCCGTTGATGACCTCGTCCGACCACTGGAACCGCCTCCGCAACCGAATCCTGCTGCTCGCGCTCTTCGCGCCGCTTGTCGTGCTGCCCTGGGCGTATGACGCGACGGAGCTGCCCAAGCTCACCTTCCTGCGCCTGACCGCCCTGGGGCTGATGCTCGCGGGGCTGTTCACGGTCTCCCGGTCCGCGTGGGCCTCCTCGCAGGAGAGCCGCATTTCGGAGATCCACCCCCTGCGCCTGCCGATCATGCTCTTCCTCATCGTGATGGGCGCGGCGGCGTTCGGCTCCCCGGACCGCTGGAGCAGCCTGGCCGCGTTCGTGGACCTCGCGATGCTGGCGTTCTTCGCCTTCGCGTTCACCGGGGCGGCAAAGGATGCCGGGTTTCAGGCCCGCGCCCTCCGCGTCATGGCGGGGGTCGGCGGGGGATGCGCCGCGTGGGCGCTCGTGCAGGCTCTGGGCTTCGATCCTCTCAACGGCGATGCGTTCCGTCATGCGGGCGTGCCTGTCGGGCCGTTCGCCGATCCCGCGCTGCTGGCGGGGTTCCTGGCGGCGGCGTTCCCCCTCGCAGCGGGGCTTTGTGCTGGCGAACCCGGCAAGCTCCGGCCCTGGGGAGTCGCGTGCCTGCTCCTCATCGCGCTTGCGCTGGGGTTCACCCGCCATCCCCTCCCGATCTTCGGAGCGGTGGCGGGCGCGGCCCTCACCCTTCTTGCCCTCCGTAAAATTCAGGGCGCGTGGGACCGGCGACGAACGGGCGTGCTTCTCCTCTCCGGCTTGCTGCTCCTCGCGGGGATAGCGGGGGGGCGGACCGTCCCGGACGGGGGAGCGCGCGCGGTACGCGCGGCGGCGGGCATCGAGATGGCGAAGGCCCAGCCGGTCCTCGGCTGGGGGCCGGGGGCGTACGGGCTCATCGCGCCCCGGTACGCCGCGTCGGAAATCGGGATGATCCCCGAGCCGAACCGGGCGCCCGCGCCGGGACCCGGAAACCTGATGCTTTCCC
>JAHWJO010000687.1 GCA_019348365.1 Armatimonadota bacterium
TGGAGCGTCTGGCCGGGCGGCTGACGCTGGAGAACGAGATCCTAAAAAAGGGGTCGCTGCTCTTGACCTCCCGCAGAGGCGGGAAGTGAGCCGAGCATTGACGTTGACTTCGCTCTACCCGGTGAAGACGGTCTGTGAGGTGTGGGAGATCCCCCGGAGCAGCCACTACTACACGCCCGCTGAGGCCGACGAGACCGCCGCGAAGGAGGCGATCCTGAAAGTGGCGGGGGAGTGGCCGACCTAGGGCTATCGGCGGGTGACGGCGCAGCTGAGGCGGGAAGACCACCCGCTCAACAGCAAACTCAACAGCAAAGTCGTGCGGCGGCTGATGGGGGAGCTGGGGCTGGCGGCAAAACCGCCCCCGCGAAAGGTGCGGACGACCGACAGCGATCACGCCTGCCCCCGCTATCCCAATCTCCTCAAAGGTCTGGAGGTCACCCTCCCCGATCAGGTGTGGGTCGCCGATATCACCTACGTGCGTCTGCTCCGAGAGTTCGTCTATTTGGCGGTGCTGATGGATGTGTTCACCCGGTGCATTCGGGGGTGGCGGCTGGGACGCAGCCTGGAAGGGGAGTTGACGCTGTTGGCCCTTCAAGGGGCGCTCTCCAAGGGAGTGCCGCAGATCCATCACTCGGATCAGGGGCTGCAATACGCCCAGGCGGCCTACATTCAGACGCTCAAAGCCGCCGGGGAGCAGGTGAGCATGGCGGCGGTGGGGAAGCCGGAGGAGAACGGGTATGCCGAACGGCTGATCCGCACGATCAAAGAGGAGGAGGTCGTCCTTTCGGAGTACCGGGACTTTGACGACGCCCACTCCCAGATCGGTCAGTTCTTGGACGAGGTTTACACGCACAAACGCATCCATTCGTCGCTGGGGTATCTCACCCCGGCGGAGTTCGAGGAGGGGTGGCGGCAAAGCCTGTCCAGGGAACGGCAACTCCTAACAACCCTTCAGTAAGAAACGGCGATTTCGTGTCCAACTTTTGGGGCGCAGTTCATACTTTTGCTCATTGCTGGCGCTTGATCTATACTTTTTCTCTTTACATAATCAACCAAAATTTGGAACACGCCAAATATACCTCCTGTTGTCCTCCAATGATCAGGTCCCTCATTGTACGCAAGACCATCAACCTCTCTGAGGCATAAAATGTAATCTTCACCCGGTAAAAACTCCGGTTCATCTTCCAAAGTAAAAGAGACGGGTGGGGCCATCGGCGGCGGGACTCCGACCTTTCTTCCCTTGAAACTGCTCGACCGGCTCCTGCAGATCCCCTCACTCTTCGGGATCGACATCCCCAATGTCCCCTTCTCTGTTGAAACCTCTCCGCGGACGGCGGTGCCCGAGAAGCTGCGCCTCCTCCAGGCTTATGGGGGGGGCGGATCAGCATCGGGGTGCAGAGCCTTCTGGAGGTGGAGACGCGGGCGGTCGGACGGCCCCAGGATTCCACCACGGTGATGAGGGCGTTGGAGCGAATTCGTGAGACCGGGTTTCGCACGTTGAACGTCGATTTGATGTACGGCCTGCCGGGGCAGACCCCGGAGAGTTGGGAAGCCTCCCTCCGGGGCGTCCTAGCCTTCGAGCCGGAGGAGCTGTATCTCTATCCCCTGTACGCGCGCCCGAAGACCGGCCTGGAGCGGATGAACGTTCCGGAGGAAGACCGGCGACTCCGGCTCTACCGGGAAGGCCGAGCATTACTTTTGGAGCGCGGCTATGAGCAGGTCTCGATGCGGATGTTCCGGCGCTCATGCGTTCCGCCCGACGGGGAAGCTCACCCCTACAGGCCGGTCTACTGCTGCCAGGAAGACGGAATGGTCGGCCTGGGATGCGGAGCGCGTTCCTACACCCGCCGCCTCCACTACTCGACCGAGTACGCCGTGTCCCCCGGAGCGGTCCGGACCCTCATCCGTGACTACAGCACCCGCTCGGAGGACGAATTCGGCGGCGCCCATCACGGTTATATTAGACCTCTTGCAAAAGTCAGCAGAGTGTAGAGGCAGAGTGTAGAGAATGGAGGC
>JAHWJO010000688.1 GCA_019348365.1 Armatimonadota bacterium
GTGTGTTAAAATCGCCGGGCCGGAGTGTTGCCGGTTTTTGTTTTTTGGGCGTTGGGGACTTTAACAAACGTGGAGAGCCCCCGCTTTTTCTGCCTTTCTACGATCTTCATCCACCGCTATCGCTATGGCCGTCCGACCCATACTTGAGTACACGCATCCCGTCCTCCGCCGGAAGGCGCAGCGCGTCGACGCCGTGACCGGCGAGATCCGCCGCCTCATCAAGGAGATGCGGGAGACGATGAAAGCAGCATCCGGCGTGGGTCTCGCTGCCCCGCAGGTCGGCGAGTCGCTCCAGATCCTGGTGTACGAGACCGAGGAGGCGCGGGGCTGCCTCCTCAATCCGGTCATCGAGGAGATGCACGGGGACCAGACCGACGTGGAAGGCTGCCTGAGCATCCCCGGCCTTCAGGGGGAGGTGACCCGCGCCCTCCGTATCCGGGTGAAGGGGATGGACGAGCGGGGCAAGCCGGTAACGAAGGAGGCGGAAGGGTACCTGGCCCGCGTGCTCCAGCACGAGATCGATCACCTGAACGGCATTCTGTTCATCGACCGGGCAAGGCCGGAGACCCTGCACCGCATCCCGCCCCGGCGTACGGAACCGGCCCCATCGGGGAGCCGCCTGGCGAAATCGGGATCGCGGTAATCTAGAATCAATTAGCCACGGAGTCGAACTTCTATTAATAAAGTTTAACTCTCTTCGACTCTATGAAGCCGGGGGAGGGCTTCCAAGTGTTCCCTCCGAACGGCAAATAGACAGCGCACCCCCCTGTATTTCCAGGACATTCTACCGATAACTAAGGAGAGCTTCGATGAAACTGATCCTCACTCAGCCGGTGACCAAGCTCGGCAAGCCGGGCGATGTGGTGACGGTGGCGGACGGCTACGGGCGGAACTACCTGATCCCCCGGCAGCTTGCCATCCCGGCATCGGCGGGCAACCTGAAGCAGGCCGAAAAACTGGCGGCAGAGCACGACCGGTACGAGCAGCGCGTTCGCGACGACGCGGAAAGCGTGGCCGCCCGGCTGCGGGAGACCCCCGTGACCGTATCGGCCCGCGCGGGTGAGAGCGAACGGCTGTACGGCTCTATCACCTCTTCCGACATTGCGGATGCGATCCAGGAGCAGCTGGGCGTGGAAGTCGACCGCCGGAAAGTGGAGCTGGCCGAGCCGATCCGGGAGCTGGGCGAGCACACCGTGCCGATCCGCCTGCATTCCGATGTGACGGCGGAGGTCCAGGTCAGGGTTCAACCCATCGAGGCTTAACCGACCCGTGCGCGGGCGGGGAGTCGGACACGGCGCGTTGAGGATATTCTCGGCATCCGGGCTGCGGCCCGAGTAGTGAAGAATGCTTCAAAGCCCGAATTCCGATCCCCGACGCACCCCATGGGCCGGTCTTCAAAAAGGTAAAGGACGAGATCCGAGGCGAAAGAGGCCGGGGATTTCGTCCTTTCTCCTTTTGCATCTGTTTTGGATGGGGGAGGCCCATGAATCGCGCGTCCGTGATGGACCGTCTGCCGCCGCAGAATTTAGAGGCGGAACAATCGACCCTGGGCTCCATGCTGCTGGACAAGCTGGCGGCGGAGCGCGTCCTGGAGATCCTCATGCCGGAGGATTTCTACCGGGAGGCCCACCAGCGGATCTTCACTGCGATGTGGGACCTGGCGGAGCAGGGCGAGCCGGTGGACATCGTGACGGTGGCGGAAGAGCTGCGTCGGCGCAACCTCCTCGAAGCCGTGGGGGGCGCGGCGTACCTCACCACCCTCCTCGACAGCGTGCCCACCGCCGCGAACGCGGAGTACTACAGCCGCATCGTGGAAGAGAAGGCGATCCTCCGCCGGCTCATCGAAGCGAGCCACGACATCGCGCAGCTGGCCTACAACCCCTCCGACGACGTGGACGTGACCGTCAACCAGGCGGAGAACGCGATCTTCCAGGTGGCGCAGCGGCGGGTGGGCAAGAACTTCTACCCCCTGCGCGACCTCGTGGTGGAGAGCTACGAGCTCCTCAGCGAGCAAT
>JAHWJO010000242.1 GCA_019348365.1 Armatimonadota bacterium
GCGCGCGGCCAACGAGGGTAACAGCCTCGATGCGGGCTGGACCAACACCGTGTTCAAAGAATTTTACCGCGCAGAAGGCGACGAGGGCGCGATGGTGCTGGAACAGGGCGAGACGGTGCGACTCCTCAAGCGGCAGATGCACGGCGGCATCATCACCGAAGAGCTGGAGCCCGTCCGCGCGACCTACGACGGTCACAACGCCATCATCGACCAGTTCCTGACGTGGCGCGAGGGCGGACCGGAGCCGAAAACTGTCGTGCAGGACAATCTCAAGAGCGCGGCGATGCTTTTCGCAGCGGTGCAGGCCAGCGAGACCGGCCAGGCCGTTCACGTCCCCTCCCTGTTACCAACCTCAGCCTAACCCCGAAGACTCACTCGAAGTCTCCTCCCCCAATTCAAAACTCATCACTCAAAACTCAAAACTAAAACAATGTCTTCCCGTTACCCTGAATACGACGTGTCCCGCCTGAAAACGTACGCCGTTGAGGAGCGACCGAGCAAGGTCGTTCTGGCTCAGCTTGCCGCCCCGACGGACCCTGCCGACTCGACCGCACGGTTCCTTTCCCACCTCCCGGACGTGCTCGCCGCGCGGGACCTCCTCGAAATCGCCCGGCGGGTGGCGGAGGCGCAGAAGAACGACCGCGCCGTCGTCTGGGCGATGGGCGCGCACGTCATCAAGGTCGGCCTCGCTCCCCTCCTGATCGACATGATGGAGCGGGGCATCCTGACCGCGATTGCGGTGAACGGGGCAGTCGCCGTCCACGATAGCGAGATCGCGTTGTGGGGCCAGACGAGCGAGGAGGTGGAGTCCGCCCTCGCCGACGGCAGCTTCGGGATGGCGCAGGAGACCCACACCTTTGTGAACGGCGCGGCGACGGCGGCGCGGGACGAGGACCTGGGCTTCGGGGAAGCTTTGGGCCAGGCGCTCGGGTCCGCGCCCCACGCCGACCGAAGCCTGTTCGCGCGGGCGTACCGTCTCGGTATCCCGGTGACGGTCCACGTCGCGCTCGGCACCGACATCGTCCACATGCACCCGACGGCGGACGGCGCGGCCATCGGCGAGGCGACGATGCGGGACTTCCGCATCCTCACGGCGGCGATGGAGGGCCTCAACGACGGCGGGGTGCTGTTCAACGTCGGCTCGGCGGTGCTGCTACCGGAAGTGCTCCTCAAGGCCATGGCGATCCTCGCCAACGGCGAGGCGCTGCGAAACTTCACCGGCGTGAACATGGACTTCGTGCAGCTGTACCGCCCGCTCACGCAGGTGGTGCGGCGGGTGAAGGCGCTCGGCGGGGAGGGGTTCGCGCTGACGGGCCACCACGAGATCATGGTCCCGCTGCTCGCCGCTGCGATTCGCGCGGCATCTCCCTCACCCTGGCCTTCGGCCACCCCTCTCCCAAAGGGAGAGGGGCCAAACGAGTCAAATGGTACGTTCGGCTCCCCTCTCCCAGAATTGGGAGAGGGGTCGGGGGTGAGGGCCACCGACCACCGACCATCGACCACCGATAACCGACCAGAGGGATCGGGGGTGAGGACGACTCACGACACCCCAACTCCCCAACTCCCCAACTCCCCAACTCCCCAGTCCACCCACAAGATCATGCGCCGGATGGCCCTCAGCCGCGAGCTGGAGGCGCGGCGGGCGCGGGGAGAGCGGATCGTCTTCACCAACGGTGTCTTCGATCTCCTCCACCTGGGGCACATCCGGTATTTGCAGCAGGCGCGCGGCCTGGGCGAGTGCCTCGTCGTCGGGGTGAACACCGATGCATCCGTGCGCCGTTACAAAGGCCCGAAACGCCCCCTCATCCCGGAAATGGAGCGGGCGCGGACCCTCGCCGCTCTCGCCGCCGTGGATTACGTCGTCCTCTTTGACGAGGACACCCCGGAGGATCTAATCCGGTTGCTGAAGCCGGATGTCCATGTGAAGGGCGGGGATTACAAGCCCGAAGACCTGCCGGAAGCGGCGGCGGTGAAGGAGTACGGGGGAGAGGTGAAGGTGCTGCAATTCCTTCCCGGCCACAGCACCTCCCACCTGATAGAGGAGATCATCAAACGGTACGGGCCGGAGGTCGCAGGATGAAGACCGTCGCCCTCATCCCCGCGCGGTACGCCTCCACCCGCTTCCCCGGTAAGCCGCTCCTCGACCTGCTGGGCAAGCCGATGATCCAGTGGGTCTACGAACGGGCGAGCGCGGCCCCCGGAATCGACGAGGTGATCGTTGCGACGGACGACGAACGAATTGCGGCGGCGGTGAGAGGTTTCAGAGGCCGGGTGGAGATGACTTCGCCCGAACACCCCACGGGCACGGACCGCCTCGCGGAGGTCGCGGCACAGCTCGATGCGGAGATCGTCGTCAACGTGCAGGGGGACGAGCCGACCCTGAACCCGGCGTGCATCACGCAGGCCGTCGCTCCGCTCCTGGAGGATTCCGCCCTGCCGATGAGCACCCTCCGCGCCGTCCTTCCCCCCGAAGACCTTCCCAACCCCAACGTCGTGAAGGTGGTGGTGGACCGGAACGACCGCGCGCTCTACTTCTCCCGCGCCTCAATCCCCTACCTCCGCGCGGGCGGCGACCCCACCCTGGCCTTCAAGCACATCGGGCTGTACGCCTACCGCCGGGAGTTCCTGCTTCAGTACGCCCGCCTGGAGCCGACCCCCCTTGAACGCTCCGAAACCCTGGAGCAGCTTCGCGCGCTGGAGCACGGATACGCCATCGCCGCGCCGCTCACCGATTGGAACCCGATCAGCATCGACACTCCGGAAGATGTCGGCTTGGCGCTGGAGTGGCTGAAGATACACGGCTGATTTAAAAATGTAGCGTGGATATGTAAGTATATGGGTACATGGATGTGCCATTGCCCCTCCATCCACTCTACAAACGATCCCCTCCAAAGCAACAATGTTGTGATGGGAGGATAATTCGCTTGTAACGGATCGCCGGACCCGCTAGAGTTTTATGGGAGGCAAGCGGCAGCGTTACCTTGACGTTCTCTCAAGCCGCCCTCCCCTTTCCCCACGCCACTGTTCATCCCTCCCCTTCGTCGATCCAGCATCAAGATCTCCGGCGCGACCTCAGATAATAGAGATGCGCCCGACACCGCGCCGCTCGCATGAGCCGCGCTTTTTTATTGTCCTCAAGGAGATCGGATTTGGAGACGGCTGGAGATCTGTACACGCTCGCGGGAGAAACTGCCGCTTCCCTGCCGGAAATGCAACCGGACGCGGGACCCGTTTCAGAGAAACCGGCCCGCCGGAAGACGGCCTCAAAGGCAGCCGGGGAGTCCCTTTCCCCGCCCGGTCAGGATCGCCTTCAGCCGACCCCCTCCACCGTAACACCGGCAACATCGGCCCCGGACTGGACGAGCGGGGCGCTCCCCACCCTGAACACGGCGGCGGAGGTCCGGGAACGCGCGGTGGAACTCCTGTCGTTCCTCTCTCCCGATCTTGCAGACGGCCTGCCCGCCGAGCTGCCGTTCCCCCCGGTGGACGACCCCTTCACGAAAACGGAGGAGGAGTGGCAGGCGATCTGGTACGGGGTGCGGGAATCCGCTCACCGCGTGTACCTGAACATGCGGATGGAATTCCGTAAGCAGCTCTCGCGGGCGGCAGCGGGGGAGCCCAACGATCTGAAGCCGTGGACTTACTGGGTTTTCAATGGGGTCTGTCCCGCCGACGGGGAGCCGGTCTACGGCCTCACGGAAGAGCGACGCGTGGAATTGGGCTGGAACTATCCCGGCCCGGCAACGGATTTCAGCATCTATACGGAAACCGAAGCGGTCTCATAAAGACGACGAGTCGGGGGGAGGACCGGAAGGCGGGTAAGCGATGAATCCCGTTTTCTTCCCCCGGAGGAACCCCGCCTTCTCATAGAAGCGGTACACGTCTTCGCTCAATCGGCCCGTCAACAGCATCACTTTGTAGCAATTCCGCTCCCAGGCCGCCTGAAGGGCATGGCGCAGCACATTTGTACCCCACCCCCGATGGCGGTAATCCGGGTGAGTCACGACATTCTCGATGAGTCCGTAGGGCCGTGCCTCGCGTGTCAGGTTGGGGATGATGGTGAGATTACAGGTAGAAACGATTCGCCCGGCATCCCGCGCGACGAAATAGTGCAGGCGCGGGTCCGCCAGGATGCTCTCCCAATGGTTTTGAAGCTCCTCGGTAACGGGCAGGAGAGGGTCGGCCCGATTCAGGTGCTGGTATAGCTGGAGCAATTCCGACAGGTCGCCTGACCCCGCGCTTTCGATCCGTTCAGTGGAGTCATCCGTGCTCATCGGGGGCTCATCGGTTGAAAGACTCCTCGCATGAGGGGAAAGAGATCGAGCCCAGCACTGCCGCCCGTTTTGCGCCCGTCACCTGGGGAAGATTGCCCGGAAGCCCCTGCAACGTGCGGTCGGCGAGAAGGGCGAAGGCGACGGCCTCCTTCAATCCGCCGTCCCACCCCAGATCCTCATGGGTGCGTACGGGAGTTGGGCTCAACCGCTGCTCGATCTGCTGCCGCAGCGCCGGGTTCCGCACGCCGCCCCCGCCCAGGATCACCTCATCGACCCCCGGCAGGAACTCCCGGTACGCCCGCGCGATCGATTCGGCGGTGAGGGCCGTCGCCGTCGTCATCAAGTCTTCGACGCTGAGATTTAATGCTCGCCCCCGCTCCCACAGCCGGTCCACGTACGCGGCGTTGAATCGCTCGCGTCCCGTGGACTTGGGGGGCTTCCGCGAGAAGTAGGACTCGTTCAACAGTTCTTCCAGCAGCGGCTCGCACACCGTCCCCCGCAGCGCCAGCTCCCCGTTCGCGTCGTAACGCAGCTTTCCCCCCGTCAGCCGCGCTGCCAGCGCGTCCAGAACCATATTGCCCGGTCCCGTATCAAATGCGAGGACCTCGTCCGTTGATCCCCCGGCGGGGAGGAACGTCACGTTGGCGATCCCGCCGAGGTTCTGGATCGCGCGGGAGCGGTCCAGCGACCGGAACAGCAGCCAGTCCGCCAGCGGAACGAGCGGCGCCCCCTGCCCTCCCCAGGCCATGTCGGCGGAACGGAAGTCGCTCACGACCACGCAGCCCGTCCGCACCGACAGTACGGACCCGTTCCCGATTTGGAGGGAGCCGGTCACACGGTATCCCCCCGTTTCCAAGGGTTCCGGGGCGTGCCACACCGTCTGCCCGTGGCTCCCGATGGCATCCAGCTCCCGGAGTGACATCCCCGCAGCCTCCGCGACCTGACGGGCGGCATCAGCGAACGCCTCCGCGACCGCGACGTTCAGCAGGCAGAGGGCTTCAGCATTCGCGTTGCCGGATGCGGCGGAGAGGATCGTCTCCCGGAGATCGGCGTAAGGGATTTCCAGTCCGGCCATGACACCCACGGAGAGGTCCTCCCCGACGCCTTCCACCTCCACGAGCGCCGCATCGATCCCGTCGGCGGAAGTGCCGGACATCAGCCCGACCAGGCGCCGGGGATTCTTTCGACGATAGTGAGATTGAAACGCTTCGAGTGGATGCATGTCCGGCGTATGGAGAATCATCGGAGTCCCGCAGGTCAGGCGTTTTCTTCCCGTCGGTCCCCGTACACCTTGAGGATCAATTCCCCGAAGAGGGTGTTCGCCCATGCGAACCAGGAGCGGGTGTACTCGTTGGGGTTATCCGGGTTGAAGGACTCGTGCATGTAGCCCGTCCCGGCGTCGGTGCGTTTAAGCATTTCCAGGCACTCGCGCACTTCCGACTCGGAGGTGGAGGTGAGCGCCTGCATGATGATCGCGATGTGCCAGACCGTCCCCGGCGGGGTGTGCGGGCTGCCGATGCCCCTCGCGACGCTCCCCTCGTGGTAGTAAGGATTCTGCTTCGAGAGGAGGTAGTTGCGGGTATTCTGGTAGGTCGGATCGTCCGCCGTCGTGTAGCCGAGGTAAGGAATGGAGAGGAGGCTGGGCACGTTCGCGTCGTCCATCAGCAGGTGGTGGTCCATGCCGTCCACCTCGTACGCAAAGATCTCCCCGAACTCCTCATGGGGAATGATCCCATACCCCTGAATACCCCGGTCGATCTCGCTCTGGAGGTTCTGGCACTCCGCCGCGAAGCTGATCTCGTCCCGGTAGAAGCGGACCTGATTGATGATCTCCACGAGATGCGCCAGCTCCACCACGGCGAACATCTGCGAGGGGATCAAATAGCCGTACATGCACGAATCGTCGCTGGGGCGGAAGCCGCTCCAGGTCATGCCCGTCGGCACGACAGGATTCCCGAGGCCGTCGTTCGGCAGGGTGTCGGTGGCGGAGACGTTGCGGCGCACGAAACGGTACGGCGATTGAGTATGGTCCTGCTCCACCCGCCACGTCTCCACGATCCGCTTCGCGGCGCGCAGCCATTCGTCGGTGAAGACGGAGATGTCGCGAGTGTATTTCCAATAGGTATAAGCCAGCCGGATCGGGTAGCAGAGCGAGTCCACCTCGTACTTGCGCTCCCAGAGCCAGGGATTCTGGTCCGTCTCGTCGGACTGGTGGCCCCGCCCGTTCGGCTCGAAGTTGAAGGCGTTGGCGTAAGGATCGATGTTGATGTAGCGCGCTTGTCGCTGGATGAGGCCGGTCACGACCCGCCGCAGCGTCTCATCCTCCCCGCAAAACAGCAGGTAGGGGTGGACCTGAGCGGAGGAATCCCGCAGCCACATCGCATCGATATCGCCGGTGATAATGTAAGTGTCCTCGTCGGTGAGCACCGTCGTGGTTTCCAGGGTGTTGGGGAAGCACTGGCGGAACATCCGGGCGATCTGCGGATCATCTATCGGCGTGGTTTGAATGATGCGATCAATGGTTTCGGAACGGACCGGGGTGGGTTGGCTCACGGAAATCCTCCACTATAGGGGTACAGGGATACTGGATAGGGCTGATGATGGAACGGGCCATAAGAAGGACAGAGTTCTATTCAACATCATGGTGGAAACTCCCCCGGATTCTGAAATTATCGGCTTCAGATCCTGATGCTTGTTTCCTCTATCGTCTCTCTGATGGGAGCAGGACTTACGCAGGAACTCTCTCCTGAGGTGCTCCCCAATTTCTGGTCCACCAGGAGTGAGAGTCCGACGTTCTACTGA
>JAHWJO010000243.1 GCA_019348365.1 Armatimonadota bacterium
GGTATCGCCATCGCAACGTGGTGGAGCGGTGTTTCCTGCGCCTGAAGCAATGGCGGCGGATCGCCACCCGCTACGACAAACGGGCCGAGACCTACCTCGCTTTTCTGACTTTGGCGAGTATAATCCTCTGGTTAGGCTCCTAATTGTCGGATACACTCTAGATCGAGAGGAAGTCTTTCTCCGTATGGAGAGAAGGTAATGCTTCCATCAACATCAGATCGGAAAGCGAACAGAAGTAACTGGTTCGGGTAGTCATCCCAAAGTTCAAGATACACCCCGTCGTTGATGACATCACTCCCGAAGATCATCTCGTACTGTTTCCCTTGATACTCCATAGTAAACTCAGCCTGAGCCATGAATCTCCCCTGCCGGTGGACGCGTGAGGAAGAAGGCAGTTCTCTTTGATCTCAGTGGAATTCCGCTTTGAACCAACACCTATGAGCTGTGATAGACTCGCCGAATCCAGCCGCCACTAGAACATCTCTCCAATCCGTTTGAGCCTGATCGATCCATTCGTAAAGCCTGTCGAGATCGCCCTTACAGAGCTTCAACACGGCAAATCGAATCCGTTCCAATTCTTCTTCATCACACTCTTCAAGAAACGGGAGGTTGTTTCCACACTCCTCTGATAGAAGAGTAATGACCCCGGATACAGCGGAGGGGAAAAACCGTTCCACCAGCGTTAAGGTATCCCCGCTCAGACCATGCATAGGAACTTGCGTCCCCTTCCAAGTTAACGGAATATCCGCTTATCAGTCGATCTATTCCCACCACTCCGTAGGAGTCTCACTCACAGCGGATTGCTCCGCAGCTGACAATTCATCTGCAAGGAAATCCGACATGGTGATCCATTCCGCCACTTTCTTCCCGTTATAGCGGATCGCTTGGATGACAGACTCCTCTGAAAAGAAATAGCCGATGTTCTCATCTTCCGTATAAGCCCTTCCGCCGAAGTGGAATGATGTTTCGCTCACCTCAAATTCTCGAATCCAGTTTTCGTTTGCGCTTAACAGATCGTGACATTGAAGCTTCGACCGGCCTAACCGGGGAGGAGTCTCTTGCATGGAGGGAGGGAGGCCATACAACGACAGGTCGAAGGCAAACAAGCCATTAGAAATGAGCAAGAAATCTTGATAGGCTTTGGGTATCTTCCTCCCCTTGAACTTGCTCACCCAGACCTTCTTCGCCGGCGTAAACACGCTGATAGCGTAGTTCTCAGGAGCTATCCACGGTCTATGTCCGATCAAAAGCGTATCATTCGTGTCTACCGCACAGCAGCGGCTCAGGTATTTCAGCCCCAACTCCTTGAGAGCCGCCCAGTCGTTAGGGAGTAGAAATAGGCGTTCTTTGACCATCTCCTTAGCTAGGTTCATGTTACCCCTTTGATTAACAGAAGCCTACATTATAAGTCGGGTCCGGCTGACAGAGGTGTATTTTTGAGAGGCTTGGCGGTCCATTGGGCTGCCAAGCCTCTCATTTTGCCGGTTTCAGGCGTGATTAGAGGGGGACCACCCAGATGTTGCGGAATTGCACGGGGTCGTGGTCGCCCTGGAGCACGATCGGGCCGGTCTTCGCCTCCCCCTTGAACTCGCCGTACTGAATGCCCGTCGGTCCCCGGAACGCCTCGTTGTTCTGTACGAGGATGCCATTCTGGAAGAGGGTCGCGCGGGCCGGCTCGATCACCTTCCCGTCGTCATCGAAGCGGGGAGCGCGGAAGATGATGTCGTAGCTCTGCCACTCGCCGGCTCGCCGGGAGGCGTTGACCCTCGGCGCCTTCTGGCTGTAGAGCGACCCCGAGCCGTGCGTCGACGGGTTGCGGCCGAAGTCATTCAGGATCTGGATCTCGTAGCGGCCCTGGACGCCCACGCCCGCGTTTCCGCCGGTGGAGGGATTCCCCTTCTCGTCCACCGGGGTGCGGAACTCGACGTGCATGTAATGATCGCCGAACTCCTGCTTGCTGGTGATGTCGGTGCGCTGCATCGGGACCGCTGCTCCATTCCGGAGGACCCACTTCGGCGGCTCGGTGGAGTTGCGCCGCACCCAGTTGTTGCGGAGGTCGTCCGGCTTGCCGGAGAGGAGGATCACGGCTCCCTGAGGGGGCCGACTGGGGAGCGTCAGGGCGGGGATGGTGTGAGCCGTAGCGTTGCTGCGGTCGCTCGTGACCGCAGAGCAACTCAGGGCCGCCAGACCGGCCATCGCGCCGGTCAGCGCAGTGATGGCTATCGGGCGCACACTTTTCTTGAGGGTCATGCTTCTTCCTTTCATTGCAGGGTATTCAGGGGAGCGCAAGAAACGTTTTGAGCCAACGTCAACCCATCGAATGGACTCACTCATGAGGAGTCCACGCAGGTCATCGCTCTCTTAAACGGACAGGCAGGAGAGATTCGAGGTTCCGCCCGAACGCCCCTCCCTACGGTCTCTCTCCCTATCATGACGGTCTCTCTCCCTATCATGCCCCAGTGCGGCGGGGATCGTAAAGCGTCGGGAGCGATTCTCTGCCTTCGACGAATCGGCGCGCGACTCCCCGTACCGGTAATGTCTCCTGCCCATGCGGGTGAACCGGAGCGGCAGGGAGAGGGCTGAGGCCGTTTAAGCTTCAGGCGTCCCCGGCTTCAGATCCCCGCTCTCCACCATCTCCCGGAGCGGGTTGCCGACCGCCTCATCGAGCGGGAAATCCACGCGGCCCCGCCTCCGGCTCGACTCGTATGCGCCGAAGATGATCTCCGTTGCGACGAGGGCGTTTTCCGCGTCGAGCTGGCACTTCCGCCCTTCACGCCAGCACTCGACCGCGTCCCTGATCGCGCGCTGGATGAACCCCGGCCCATGGATGCTCTCGCCGTGGGTGTCGGGCTGCCGCCAGTCGCGCTCGCCGAGCTTCCGCCACCGGATCGCTTCATGGGGGCCGTGGCCCGCGCCCACGTCGATCATCCCCTCGGTCCCGATGATTCGGTTGACGACGCCCAGGGGCCGTTTCCCGCCCGGCGCGCCGCCGTAGACGAAGCCAAAGACACCGTTCTCGTATTCGAACATAAGGAGCTGCTGGTTCTCGCAGTGCGCTCCGAAGACCTTGTCCTCCCGGCAGTAGTCCAACTGGGCGAGCACCCATTTCCCCCGCGCGCGGTCCCCCAGGTAGAAGCTGAGCATGTCGATGAAATGGGTGCCGGTGTCGTAGATGTTGCCGAACTCGCACTCGAACCGCTGCACCTCGCCGATCTCCCCCGCCTCGATCAGCTCGCGGGCGAGGAGGAAGGGCCGGCCGTAGCGGCGCTGGTGGTTGAAGGTGAGCTGCGCCCCGGCATCTTTCGCCGCCCGCGCCATCTGCACCGCGCCGCGCCAGGTGTCGGCCATCGGCTTCTCGCAATGGATGACCTTCACGCCCGCCTGAACCGCGTCCAGCGCCATCGGCTGGTGGAGGTGGGGCCAGGTGCAGATGCTGACGGCATCGAGGCGTTCTTTGTCGAGCATCTCGCGGTAATCATGGTAGGTGGCGGTGAAGCCGTGCGCGTCGGCGAAGGCGCGGGCGTTCTCCTCCACGATGTCGGCGCAGGCGACGATCTGGCAGCCGTCGATCTCCTGCCACGCCTGCCCGTGCTCGTAGGCCATGAAGTAGCCCTGAGCGTCGCGGCGCTCCTTCTTGCGGCCCGTGCCGATGATCCCGACTCGCAGTGGATCCATTGAATTCTCCTCTTTCGATGGTGGGGGCGGTCCCGCACCGGGAGGGAGGGTCGCCGGACTTCTTCTATAAAAATGCGGCCGTTGGACGACCTCCCCTCCCCTCGGCGCGGGCGGGGCTTTCCCTCCCGGCGCGACGGTGAGGGAGGCTTTACATACAGGAGCGAGGCTTCCTCCTCCAATTGGATCACGCGGCGTTGTTCGATCTAAACTGAGTGGGAAGCAATGCGCGTGATGCCCACAAGGAGTCATTCCAAGATGAACCCCTTCCCTCTCCTGGTCAGCGTTATCGTCGTGGGGCTGGCCCTCACTTCCCTACCGTCGGGTCCGGTCGTGACGGCCTCCCCTCGCGCACGGATCGAATGGGACGAAACGACCCGGGTGCGAATCCAGAGCGGCACCTACGGGCGAATGATCCGCCTGCGGAACAGGACCATCCTGTGCAGCTTTGAGGCGGGGGGCAAATCCTGGGTGAGCCCCAGCCGCGATAACGGCCGGACGTGGGGCGAGCCCGTCTTGGCGAAGGCCCTGCCCCGCGCGAACGCCGCCAATCCCGAGCTGCTGCAACTGAAGAGCGGGCGCATCCTGCTCTTTTTCAACCAGCGCCCGCACACGGAGAAGGACCCGTTCGCCATCGGGTACAGCTTCAGCGACGACGGAGGGAAGACCTGGCATCCCGGCAAGGATCTCCTCTACCGGGCGGGGCAGCAATTCAAAGACGGGTGCTGGGAACCGGCGGCGGTGCAGCTCCCCTCGGGCGAGATCCAGCTCTTTTTTGCCAACGAGTTTCCGTACCCGAACAGCGGCGATCAGGAGATCACCCTCATGCGCTCCTTCGATGACGGGGCGAGCTGGAGCGCCCCGGAAACCGTCAGCTACCGGGCGGGCCACCGGGACGGGATGCCGGTGCCGCTGCTGTTGAAGGGCAATAAAGGGATCGTGCTGGCGATTGAGGACAGCGGCCTGGCTCCGGGCCGCATGCTTCAGCCCGCCATCGTGTTCACCCCACGGCGGGTGAACTGGCGGCAGCCCGTCGTGAAGGGGGACAGCCCCCGGCGCTGGGGCGCTTTGAAGCCGCCGCTGCCCGGCAGCGTGTATGCCGGTGCGCCCTATCTCCGCCAGTTCCCTTCGGGGGAGACCGTGCTGTCGTGCCAGAGCACGGAAGGGGGCCGCAAGAAGCCGCAGATGGTGGTGTATCTGGGCGACGCATCCGCGAAGAACTTCGGGAGCCGGTCGGTGCCGTTCGAGATCCCTGGCGACGTGGGCGGGATGTGGAACGCGCTGTTCATCAAGGACGCCCGCACCGTCACGGCAATCAGCGAGACGGTGATCGACGGGGTGCATGGGCTCTGGGCCCTCGATGGCCGCCTCATCACACCCGGCAAGGACCCGAAAGGCTGACCGCCGGCACATCTCATGCCTTTCTTCAGGATCCCGCAGAAGGTGTAACTTGTTACGTGAGAAGTTCTTATCTCTTTCTCCGCCGTCCTGTTAACCTGTTAGAATAGTGTCAGGGGAAGTGCAAGGAGGCCCGCTATGACGGTGAAAGATCGAATCCAAAAAATCATCGAAACCATGCCGGATTCCGAAGCGATCGACTTGCTCCATCGCCTTGAGGAGCAGCAGAAAGAGAAGAGAGCAGAGTTTCTCCAGAAGTCGGCGGAGGAGATCATCGAAGAGATTGCCCGGCAAATCCCGGAACATGAGAGAAAGAGAGTTCCGGCGGAGTTACTGGAAAACCTGGATCATTACATCTACGGTACATCAAAGAAATGAGAACGGTTTTCGTGGATACGCTCTACTGGATTGCGCTCCTCGTAGCCAGTGACCCCTGGAAAGCAAAAGCTCTGGCGGCGAGATCCCGGCTCGGAGAGGTGCGTCTCCTGACGACGGAAGAGGTGTTCCTTGAAGTGCTGACCGCTTTGTCGGGCCTGGGAACCCATTACCGGCAGGCGGGCGTGCAACTGGTGGAAGCGATGCGGAGGGTTTCAGAGGTTGAGGTGGCGCATCAGTCCCACGTCTCCTTCGACAACGGCCTGGGACTCTATCGAATGCGACCGGACAAGTCCTACAGCATGGTGGATTGCATTTCGATGGTGACCATGCGGCAGCGGGGCATCACGGAGATCCTGACGAACGATCATCATTTCGAGCAGGAGGGATTCGTCGTCCTGATCCGTTAAGCTTATTCAGCGTACTGGAACGCATAAAGAAGTTCGAGAGCCGGTCGGCGACGTTCGAGATCCCTGGCGACGTTCGAGATCCCTGGCACGTGGGCGGGATGTGGAACGCGCTGTTCATCAAGGACGCCCGCACCGTCACGGCAATCAGCGAGACGGTGATCGACGGGGTGCATGGACTCTGGGCCCTCGATGGCCGCCTCATCACTCCCGCAACTGTTCCAAAACGCTGACCTCCCTGGGTGGGGGAATAAGGAAGACCGGAGGAAATCTTCCGGCCCTAAAAGATGTAACGGGTAACGCTCTCACCGATTCGAGGGGGTCTCCGGCTCGTGGACAGCCGTGGAAAAAGATTTTGCGCGAATATTAGACGAAATGAAAGCGGCGGAAGAGGAAACATTCAAAGATCCGGGTCATGGTTCACCTTGCGTTGCAGAAATGTGGAATGACCATTCACGACTTTACCGAACGATGAGGGAATACCATGACAGACGAAGCAAACGCAACACCCACTCCCGAGACCTCCCCGGATCAGCAGGAGCGAGTCCAACTGATCCTCACCTACGTCGAAATGGCTGAGGATTGTGAGGCCAAAGAAGATGGCGAAGGGGCCGAGTTCCTCTACCGAGGGGCCAACGATGCCTTGATCGACCTTCTGGAGTGCGATTCTGCCCGGCAGGAGACCTGATCCGCCATGCCGAGGTTCCATCGGCGACCTATTTTCCTGTTTCCGGGGGCATGAAGTAAGCCGCTCTCCCGGAGGAGCAGCGGCTTTCTAAAAGGTAGAAGTTGCCGACAACGGTCAGGCCCGGATCGGGTCCGTCGCTCCGTACGACTCTTTATGCAGAAGGCGCGCCTCTTCACTCTCAGGCTCGGAGCGGAATGTGGGACAGAAGCTCCCTCATCGCCTCGTCCGCTCCCTGCTACCTGAAACGAGAGCGGGGGGAGAGTTCCACCGCACCCCTGAGCGCCTTCGCGAGAGACATCCAGGCGGGGAGAATGAAAATCGGTCGGGAAAGAGATGGGGGAGTTGTCCCGCCCCGATCGGCAGAAGTCGTTCACTCCGATAAGAGAGGAACTACCCGCCCCGTCCCGCTCCCGCCGGAAGGGAGCGGGAAGACGCGCTACTCAATCGAAGCGGAAGAAATTCAGCATGAACGATACGGCCAGGCCGTCGGCCCCGGACCACGGACGGACCTCTCCGAACCGGCCCACCTCCCG